>JBGTCB010000240.1:0-12429 GCA_041748995.1 Saprospiraceae bacterium
GCCGTAAAGTGTATAACTTTTTGTATATCCTTCACCATCCGACTGAGGGCCCCAGGCAGAACTAATTTGTAATCTTTTAAACCATCCTGGCATTTGATCTTCATAAACCGGTTTGCCATGGCCCCCACAAGCTCCAATGACCGGGTCGCTGTACATGATTTCATAGGCTGTGGCACAATAATCGGTGGCAAGAAAATTATCGTCGTCGCAAAAAAGAATATACGGGTAAGTGGCTTCCTTACAACCTTTAAATCTCGCATAACTTAATCCCGGCCGGGGCTCGGAAACCATCCTAAAAGTAAATGAAGGATTTTGCGCGGCCGGTAAGGTAGTCCAGGATTTTTCGGCGACCTCCAAAGTATTATCGGAAGATGCGTTGTCCACCAGAATAACTTCAATTGTAAAACCGGTGGATATTTCCTGATCCGATAAATAACCCAATGTCTTACCAATAATTTGCCCACTATTGTAGCAACAAATCACAACAGAAATACCCGGTTCGGATTTTAAACCGCTTCCGGAAGACTCATTCAGGCTCGCTTCTGTTCCTGCGTTGTGACCTTGCGCATGCAAATCTTTTTTCGGGAACACTTTTTCTAATCACTAATCAAACAAGGCTAATAGGTCATCCTTTGACAGGGACTTAAATACAGATGCATCGGTATGAATTATATCCTGAGCAAGTTTTTTCTTCTTTTGCTGCAACTGGATAATTTTTTCTTCAATTGTGTCTTTGCAAATTAACTTGTATGCAAATATATGCTTGTCCTGACCAATGCGATGTGTCCGGTCGATCGCCTGCGCTTCTACTGCCGGATTCCACCAGGGATCCACAATATATACATAGTCTGCTTTCACCAGGTTAAGACCAGTATTACCCGCTTTTAAACTCATTAAAAAGATGCGGTGATCTTCTTCTTCGTTAAATTTTCTCACTGCTGCCTGGCGATCATTTGTAGATCCGTCCAGATAGGCATAAGGGATATTCAGTGCATCCAATTTTTCCCTTATCAATGTGAGCATCGTCACAAATTGTGAAAAAATAAGCGCATTGCGCTGTCCGGTTTCTGTGGTGATATGTTCGATCAACGTGTCGATCTTTATAGAATCACTTTCTTTCCCTTTGAGGGATGAATCCAGCAACCGGGGGGAATTGCACATTTGTCTCAATCGCAATAATGCTTCCAGAATAATAAATTTTGATTTTCCTACACCCTCTTTTTCTACTTTGCTTTTTACACTTAATTTAATTTGTTCTTTCAGACTGAGATATTGATCACGCTGGGCTTCTTCCATTTCACAATACAATATACTTTCGGTCTTTTCAGGTAAATCTGTGGCTACCTGATCCTTGGTTCTCCGTAATATGAATGGATAAATGATATTATGCAAAAGTGTACTGGCAGTCTGATCCTGATTCTTTTCAATAGGAAGGACAAAATTCTGCTTGAATGACGTCATCGTTCCCAGCAAAGAAGGGTTGGCAAAATTCATCTGGGCAAAAAGATCGAACGTACTATTCTCAATAGGGGTGCCGGTCATCACCAATTTAAATCTGGCCTTAAGTAAACACATAGCCTTGTAGCGAATAGAACCCGGATTTTTAATGGCTTGCGACTCATCAAGAATCACGTAATTCCACTTAATGGCACCAAGGGTGTTTATATCCATACTCACTGTATCGTAAGTGCTGATGACCACATCTTGTTTCTTCAAGTCCCTGGTAATTTTTGTCCGGCCGGGACCATGATAAATCAGGTATTGTAAGGAAGGACAAAATTTATCCAGTTCTGATGCCCAGTTAAATAATAAAGTCTTCGGTGCTACAACCAGGCTGCAACCGCCTTTTTTCAGTTTTTGATCCGCCAGCAAACAGATCGCCTGCAGGGTCTTTCCCAAACCCATATCATCTGCCAGGCATCCTCCAAAACCAAATTCCTGCAAGAACTTTAACCACTTAAATCCTGCCAGCTGATATTCACGTAAAGTTGCCTGAATAGTGGGAGGCAATACGTAATCTTCTTTAGAGGAGTAGGCAGCTAATTTTTTCTTTTTATTGGCAATTTCCTCCCGGGCCCGGGCATCAATTTCCTGATCATCAAATAGTTGTTCTACCACATTAAAACGAAGCTTGGAAATCTTCATTTTATTCTTATCAAAGGATGCTATTTTTTGTACCTCTTTCAAACGGTTGAGCCATACCTCCGGTAAAATTCCGATTGATCCATCACCCAGTTTTACATACTGGGTATTATTTTTCACTGCCTCAATCCAGTCTTTGGTTGACAGCGTTTGATCACCAAATTTAATTTGAACATTTAAGTCAAACCAATCTATACCGGAAGTGACCTCTGTGGAAATCTTTGCTTTATAAGGATTGTATTTAAATTTCTTTAAATTTTCCTGACCATAAACATCAATGGATAGCTCTTTACAGCGCTCAAAGAAATCGACGAACCAAAAATTTTCAATCAGTTGTTGACTTGTAAGGTGGTACGATGTACTTGTTAACCAGTGAGGATGCAGTGATTGAACTTCCGAAACAAAAGAGCTGGAAAATTGAGAATCCAACTGGTGGATTTTCATGGTACCTCTGCTGATTTCAGCTTTTTGAGTTTCTGTTAGTCTTAATTTTATATCGTCATTACCCAGGAATGGCTCGAATGCTACATAATCACCGATCTCTTTTAAATAGATCATTTTGCTTATCTTTTCGACCGGAATTACCTTGACAAAAGGCAAATCAATTTCCAGGGCGAATTTCCGGCACAAAATATCTAACATCGAAAGAAGCTTGGCTTTGTCATCGGGGAAAAAAATGAATTTGGGTTTATCTCTGAAAAAATCAATTGCTTTAGAAATAGCAACCGATTCGAGCAGGTAAGCCTGATCCCTTTGGTCACAAACAAATATGGAATTACAATAAGCAATGTCTTTAAATTCCAGGGATCTGCCACCGCAGATCAATGATGCTTGTAAAATAAAAAGTTCATTTTCCAAAAAGGCTTTGATATTCAATTGAATTTTTTCATTGGAAAAACGAATCTGTCTAATATCCTTTTTCTTTATCTCATAGTGATAATGCCGCATGTAATCATACATTTTATAATAATGCATAATACCCGTAAACGCATCCCAGTGATTTAGTATCGCTTCATAAATCGTTTTATCTCCTACTTCCGACTCTGAAGATTTGAGCATCAAGCCCTCCGTAAGCTCCTTAAAGAATAGCCTCTCCGGTTGATTAAAATGAAAAGGATAATCAACCTCTCTGATGTAGGAAGCTAATTTTGTTTGTTGTGCATCTGTTTTTCCTTCAATGATCCGCACCGGTGTACTTTTAAACTGTATATCTGCCGGCATCCAGACGATGGCATTGCGGAATTGAAGATTCTTTTCCATCTCCTGTAAAAAATCTTCTTCCAGGGTCTTGTGCAGGCCCAATTCTGTCTCGATCATGTCAATCAGCTTATCCTGCGACATATTCAACATTAATCCCTCCGTGGCGGGTCTGATACCAAATATGTCATTCACGATGAACACATTGCAGGTTTTCAGAAGATTATCTGTTGACATTTTCCGCCTAGATGCAATATCGGCTATCTGACTGTCGAAATCGAAACGGTCTTCTAACCAATCCAGACCAGGCGTTGACTCAGACAAATTTTTCAAAGAAATGTATTCATGCCAGCATAGTTTGTCCGATTTCTTATCACAATTGTTACATTTAATCAGAATGGAACCCCGCTCTTTTTTTATATCCAGATCGGCTACCAGCTGCCTGTCTTGTTGCCAGTTTTCAGTATATAACCTGCTTTTTATTTCACCGGGCAATAACAGCTGATGCTCGATAGGGTTTCTCTCTACCCAATAGGGTATCTGTGGTTTTAATACCCTTAGCAAAGCCTGGATGGGCAAACCAGACAAAACATGAAAGTCATCAGACCTCTGGAGTTTTGGTTTATCAACCTTTTCCTGTATTGCCAATTGTTTTGCCCCTGCTTTTAGAAGCTCCATTAAAAAGTAAGCCAGTGCTGCTCCATGCTTACATGCCCCACCATAAGGACAGCTGCAATCCGTACCTATAATCACTCCACTATCGAGATAAAACTGAACCAAATACACACTGCCACCTTGCACCTGAGCCTGGATTTCGTCTCTAAGTACCGTATAATTCAATACATGTCCTCGTTGGAAAATAGCCTTTCCCCGGCTACGGATTTGAGATCGGAATTCATACGCAAGAAAATCCTTCAGCTCCTGATAGCTCACCGGTAGAATATGCTTATCGATCTTTGTCACAAGATTTTATTATTAAAAGTATTTGTACTGATCTCAGATCCAGATGGTGTTTCGCTCCTTCACCATTCACCAAATGTTTCCCTCCACAAATATAAAAATATATCATATGTTTACTTAAAAGGATGGGGTACCAGAGGCAAGGTCGCCAACGAATGATAATTGCCGGTCAGCCCTACCGGAGAAATCTTTCTTATATCATGCACAATCTGGATGGCGGCTCTGTTTTCTTCCAGGTCAAAGCCATATCCGTCGATAATCGCCTGATAACTTTTGTTGTGTAGCTCGGTAAATCCGCCGCTAAATTCAAATTCGTCACCTTCGATCTTTATGGATCGATAGGTACGCAAACCTCTGTCTTTGATCTCTTCAGGCAAACAGTCATGATTGATACTTAAAAACCAGCGTACCCGCGCTTTTTTCAAACTTAAATATCCGGCAGCACGGTCGTGGGTATGCACATGGACTATATTTTCCTCCACGGGTCCAAATACCCAGGTGAGCATATCATAAAAGTGCACCCCTATATTAGTGGCGATACCTCCCGATTTACTGGTGTCCCCTTTCCAGCTTGCATAATACCATTTGCCTCTTGACGTCAGATAGGTGAGCTCGACATCAAATATTTGATCAGCTGGTGATGCATCTACTTTATTTTTTAATGCAATCACACTATCATGCAACCGCAGCTGCAAAATGGTATTGACTTTATGCCCGGTTTCCTGTTCCATTTCCTGAAGACCATCAATATTCCAGGGATTTAATACTACCGGCTTTTCACAAATTACGTCTGCACCATAGCGTAATCCGAACCGGATATGTGCATCGTGCAAATAATTAGGAGAACAAATAGAAATGTAGTCTAAACGGATGCCCTTACGGCGCAACTTATCCAGATGACGGTCAAACCGTTCGAACTCGGTGAAAAAATCCGCTTCAGGAAAATAACCATCGATAATGCCGACCGAATCATTTTTGTCATAGGCGGCGACCAGTTTACCTCCACTGGCTCTAATAGCTTCCATATGACGGGGGGCGATATATCCCGCAGCACCAATTAAGGCGAAAAGGATGTTATGGTATTTTGGTGTTATGGTTTTGTGGTGTTATGGTTCTTTCGAAAGGAAACCTGGATAATTAACAACTGTTTTCATCGCAATGAAATGATGGTGTTGTGGTGTTTTGGTGTTGTGGTTCTTACGAAAGGAACCTGGATAATTGCCAACTATTCTCATCGCAATGAATGGTGGTGTTTTGGTATTCTGAGTTCCTTCCCCGGAGGGGGTAAATAACCTTCATTGGCCTGAATATCCCCCTTGAGGGTCCCTTGAGGGTCCCTTGAGGGGGCAGGGGGTGGAATGGGGTTGAACTGTTTAATTGTTATTGTTTAACCGTTTAACTGTTCCTTCCGAAGGAAAATCCAATTTAATAGACTTCTTATTTTATGGATTCGGATTTATATTGGCCCGGGTATATTCGCGGTGCCATTCGACAAATTTTTGGATGCCGGTGGTGATATCGGTTTTGGACCGGTAGCCAAAATCCTTTTCCATGGGGGATACGTCTGCATAGGTATCTATTACATCTCCCGGTTGCATGGGTAAAAATTCTTTAATTGCTTTTTTGCCGAGCGCATTCTCCATGGTATTGATAAAGTCCATCAATTGCACCGGATGGTTATTTCCAATATTATAGATACGATAGGGAGCAGGCGAAGATGCGGGATCCGGTTCGACAGCATTCCATTCGGGATTGGATTGGGGAGGTCGCTTACTCACCTGGTATATTCCCTCCACAATATCATCTATGTAGGTAAAATCACGACTTAATTTACCCTCATTAAAGATTTTAATCGGTTGGTCCTGCTCAATAGCTGTAGCAAAAATCTGGGTAGCCATATCGGGTCGGCCCCAGGGTCCATACACGGTAAAAAATCGCAGACCGGTAATCGGAAGACCAAAAAGGTGGCTATAAGTATGGGCCATCAACTCATTGCTTTTCTTGGTGGCGGCGTAAAGACTTACCGGATGATCGACATTAACACCGGTGCTCAATGGCATTTTTGCATTTAACCCATAGACACTGGAGCTGCTCGCAAAAATTAGATGTTTTGTCTTATCATACCGGCACGCTTCGAGAATATTGAGAAATGCCACAATGTTGCTCTCAATATAGGCATCCGGATTTTTCAGACTATACCGCACTCCGGGTTGAGCCGCAAGATGGATTACCAAATCAAATTGCTCATGGGCAAATAATTCCTTTACTTCTTTTTTGTCTTCCAGTTTAGCCCGGATAAACCGGTATCCTGGATACCGGCTGCTATTAATCATAGTCCGCCACTCACTAAAAGTGGTAAGAATACCCGCTTCAGCCAGGCGGTCTAATTTTAATTGCGGATTATAATAGTCATTGATTGAATCAATTCCTACTACTTCATGACCTTCTGCCAGGAATCTATTGGCAACATGAAAGCCGATAAAGCCGGCGGTGCCAGTAATGAGGGTTTTGTTTAATTGTTTAATTGTTTAATTGTTTAATTGTGAAGAACGGCTAACTACCACCGAGAACCAACTAGTGACCAATACTTTGTTTAATTGTTTAATTGTGAAGAACGGAAGAACTACCGCCGACAACGTACCAGGTAATAATGCTTTGTTTAATCGTTTAATCGTTTAATCGTGAAGATTCGATATGCTAACGCAGAGAACCAACGGGTGATCAAAAGTTGTTTAACTGTTTAATCATTTAATCGTGAAGACTCGATATGCTAACGCTGAGATCGAACCAGTGATTAATACTTTGTTTAATCGCTTAATCGTTTAATTGTGAACACTGGATATGCTAACGCTGGGAACGAACCAACGCGTTGGATTTATTGGCAATTTCATCAATCTTCGCTCTAATCTCCTGATAAGTTGGTTCGTTGATAAATTCCAATTCTTTTATTAAGATCAGGTAATTTAAAAGTTCCATCAGACTGCTATACGATATCTCATAAAATCTAATTCTATCTTTATTGCTAAATCTTCCAGATCCTTCTGCCAAATTTGCAGGTATGGAAATTGCCGATCTTCTAATTTGGCTAATCAACCCAAATTTTTCATTATCCGGTAATGATCCGGTCAATTTATAAATGGAAACACACAGTTCAATGGCCTTTTGCCAGACATCTAATTTCTCAAAAGAATATTGGAACATCTACAGAAATCAAATTAGTGAAAAGATCAAGTCCAGCCGGGTTTCATTTTCTCCTTATTATATTGCTTGCCTCTGGTTCAAAATTCAACAGTTACAGTTAAACCTTCAAGGCGATATAAGAGTCCAATTGCTAATTACCATTTTCTTCGGAAGACACAGTTAAACAATTCATGCGATATAAGAGCCTAATACTAATTGATCGCTCCTCCGGAAGACACAGTTAAACGGTTAAACAGTTCTACAATTCAACAGTTTCTACAACTCATGCGATATAAGAGCCTAATGCTAATCGATCGTTCCTTCGGAAGACACAGTTAAACAGTTCTACAATTAAACAATTAAACATCAAATAATCATTCCTGCGGCTACTGTGCTGTTTGACCCTTCATCAACGAGAATGATGCTGCCGGTAATGCGGTTATTTTTATATGCATCAATAAATAGGGGTTTGGTGGTCCTTAATAATACCCGGCCCATATCATTCATATGCAAGGCGGTATCGTCGAGGTTTCGATGCAGGGAATTTATGTCTAATTTATACCGGACTTCGCTGATGATACAGCGTGCTTCCTGGGTGGTGTGACGAATAGCATACTTCCCGCGGGGTTGCAGGGGTTTGTTGTGGTCAAACCAACAAAGCATCACCTCCAGATCCTGGGTGATCCTGGGCTGATTATTGACTCGCACAATCATATCACCCCGGCTGATGTCGATATCATCTTCTAATAAAATAGTGACGGACATCGGTGGAAAAGCTTCCTCGATGGGACCATCAAACGTATCGATTTTGACAATTTTAGAAGTGAATCCGGAGGGCAGCGCAATGACATCATCGCCCACTTTTAGGATACCACCGGCAACCCTGCCGGCATAGCCCCGATAGTCGTGATAATTATTGTTGTATGGCCGTATAATGTGCTGCACAGGAAACCGGCAGTCAATGAAGTTGTGGTCGCTGGCAATGTGTACATTCTCCAGATAATACATCAAGGTGGGCCCTTCATACCATGGCATATGTTTACTCCGGTCTACCACATTATCACCTTTTAAAGCGGAAATGGGAATAAAGTGAAAATCAACTATATCCAGTTTAGCGGCAAATGCCTCAAAATCTTCATGGATTTCATTAAATACTTCCTCTTTATATTCGACCAGATCCATTTTATTCACACATACCACCACGTGGGGAATCTGCAAAAGTGAAGCAATGATCGCATGCCGTCGAGTTTGCTCCATCACTCCCTGACGGGCATCAATTAACAAAAGAGCGACATTCGCCGTCGATGCTCCGGTCACCATGTTTCGGGTGTACTGTATGTGGCCGGGAGTATCGGCAATAATAAACTTACGTTTAGGTGTCGAAAAATAGCGATACGCTACATCAATGGTAATTCCCTGCTCTCGTTCCGCCTTCAGTCCGTCGGTCAGTAGAGCAAGGTTTACGCCTTCCTCTCCCCGGCGGGCACTGATTCGTTCAATATCTTCGTATTGATCCTGAAAGATGCTTTTACTGTCGTAAAGTAATCTTCCGATTAACGTAGATTTACCATCGTCTACCGAACCGGCAGTGGTAAAACGGAGCAATTCTGTGGAGGTGGTTTTTGTTGGACTCACTATTTTATGGTATTATGGTGTTGTGGTATTATGGTGTTGTGGTGTTTGAACTGATGAATTGACCATGGGTCCCCAAAAGTAGATAACCTCGCTCCCCGGTCAGATACCTAAAAATATCCGGTCTTTTTCCGGTCTTCCATGGAGGTTTCGCTACGTTTGTCATCTGAGCGACCCCCTCTTTCGGTCATTCGGGTCGTCGCTACCTCAGCGATAATTTCTTCTATGGTACTGGCAGTCGAGCGCCAGACACCAGTACAGGTCACATCGCCGATGGTACGGCAGCGTACGATATCTTCAAAGACCACCTCCATTTCTTTTTTCTGCATATGAACGTTGTCGGCCATTAAGACTCCATCACGTTCGAATACCTTTCTTTTATGGGAAAAATACAAATTAGGCAGGGGCACGTTTTCAGCGGCCAGATACTGCCAGACATCGAGTTCTGTCCAGTTAGAAATTGGAAATACCCGGAAATGTTCTCCCAGATGTTTTCGGCCATTGAAAAGATTCCACAACTCCGGACGTTGATTTTTGGGATCCCACTGACCAAATTCGTCGCGGTGGGAAAAAAACCGTTCTTTGGCCCGGGCCTTCTCTTCATCGCGCCGGCCGCCACCCAGCGCTGCATCGTATTTTCCTTTTTCCAATTCCTCCAGCAGGGTAAATGTCTGCAGCGCATTCCGGCTTGCATTGACACCTTTCTCCTCGGTGACATGGCCTTTGTCTATAGCCTCCTGCACATATCCAACCACAAGCTTTAATCCATATTTCTCTACCAACCGGTCACGGTAATCCAGTGTCTCGGGAAAATTATGACCTGTGTCAATATGCAAAAGAGGAAAAGGTACTTTGGCCGGATGAAATGCCTTGACGGCGAGGTATGTCATCAGAATAGAATCTTTACCTCCGGAAAATAAAACTACCGGATTTTGAAATTGGGAAGCCACTTCCCTCAAGACAAAAATTGACTCCGATTCAAGCTCTTTTAGGTGATTAATGTGGTAATTCATTTGGCAATTGTTTCCTTAAATCAGGATTAAACCCGGATTATACATTAGATTATCTATTTCGAGGTAAAACTGCTGCAAATACGGGCACATAAGCCCTTTTTGATTCTCACCATGATGATGACCATGTCTGCGAGTCAAAAAGCGCTTGGAGCACCCGTCTTTATTGCATTTCTACCTCTCACTACGAAAACCCAATGAATAATCCGGGTTAAAGATCCCGATTCAGATTATGTAGGTTTTATCTTTTCAAGGACAAATTCAAGCACTTCCTCCAGTGATAGTTCGAGTGCCTGATTTGCAGTTTTAATTATTAAGTCGGGTTCTGCCGGAGCTTCATAAGGACTGTCAATTCCGGTAAAGCCTTTGATTTCACCAGCCCGGGCTTTCTTATAAAGTCCTTTTACATCCCTTTGTTCACAAATTTCAATCGGTGTGTCGATAAATATTTCATAAAAATCCTCCTCTCCGATCACCTCTCTGGCCATTTGCCGGATTTCACGGGTTGGGGAAATAAATGAACAAATCGTTACCAGGCCACTCTGTACATATAATTTAGCCACTTGAGCAATCCGGCGGATATTCTCCCTACGATCTTCCAGGGAAAATCCCAGATTGCTGTTAATACCATCGCGGATATTATCGCCATCCAAAACCTGAGCTACAAAACCCCTCGAAAAAAGTGCCCGCTCCAGTGCGATGGCAATCGTACTCTTTCCAGATCCGGATAACCCGGTAAACCACAAAACGATGCTTTTTTGATGCAAAGCCATTTCACGCTCCGAACGGCTGAGCATTTTATCGTGTATAGGATGAATATTTTCCAAGTATCTTGCTTTTAACTGCCGATTATCTATGCAGATATGTCCTTTTTCCAATAGTAAAACAGAAGAGAGATTTTAATCACCTTTGGGACCTGTTTTAAAAAGAGCATTAACCGATGATTTCGCGACCAATACTATTGTAATAAAAGCCTGTTTCCTGCATAGGCTTGAGATCATAAAGATTGCGCCCGTCAAAAATGACCGGAGCTTTCATCATTTTTTTCATCTGGTCAAAATCGGGAGTACGAAAAACACTCCATTCCGTCACAATACACAGTGCATCTGCCTGATCAAGCACATCATACTGATCCTCACCAAACGACACTTCATCAGAAAATTCTGCCTTCGCATTTTTCATCGCCTCCGGGTCAAAAACACTTACCTGTGCCTGCATAGTCAGAAGCTCCTGAATGATCGTCAATGCCGGTGCTTCTCTGATATCATCGGTGTTGGGTTTAAATGCCAGGCCCCAAACAGCTATTTTCTTCCCCCGGAGATCGTCATTGAAATAAGCTTTTAATTTCTGAACCATCCGCATCTTCTGAATCTCATTGACCCCCATCACGGCATCCAGTATTTTGAAATCATAGGACGCCTGATGAGCCGTCCGGGAGAGAGCTTTCACATCTTTTGGAAAGCAACTACCACCATAACCGACCCCGGGAAAAAGAAAACGCTTCCCAATCCGGCCATCACTGCCCATACCTCTGCGAACATAGTCGACATTGGCACCCACTTCTTCACATAGATTGGCAATCTCATTCATGAAGCTGATCCGGGTAGCCAGGTATGCATTAGCGGCATATTTTGTCATCTCAGCCGATCGCTGATCCATAAAAATGATTGGATTTCCCTGCCGGACAAAGGGACCATACAATAACTGCATTTTTTCAATAGCCCGCAGTGAAGTCGTACCCACCACTACCCGGTCCGGTTTTAAAAAATCATCGATGGCCGCTCCTTCACGAAGAAATTCGGGATTAGCAACAACGTCAAACATATCCGATGACAGGTTTTTTGACAGAATCGCTTCTACCTTTTCAGCCGTTCCTACCGGTACGGTACTTTTGTCAACGATGACGGTGTATTTTTCGATAAGATGACTGATCTGGTCGGCGACTTTCAAGACAAAGGACAAGTCGGCAGAACCATCCGCTCCCGGGGGGGTGGGCAATGCAAGAAAAACGATATCTGAATTTTTGACCGCAGAGACAAGGTCGGTGCTGAACTTCAGCCGACCCTGCCGGGTGTTTCTTTCAAATAATATCTCGAGACCCGGTTCATAAATAGGAACAAACCCATTTTGCATTCGCTCTACCTTATGGGAATCAATATCCACACAAGTCACTTTATTGCCGGTTTCGGCAAAACATGTACCTGAGACAAGTCCTACATATCCGGTTCCGATTACTGAAATATTCATTTAGGAATAGTATTGGGGCACCTCTATTAACCTCGTTCATGGTAAAAACAATTTAGATCGG
>JBGTCB010000241.1:0-15203 GCA_041748995.1 Saprospiraceae bacterium
TTTTTAAAGCAACTTAAAGAACAGGGTTTTGCCGGAATTCAAAACTTCCCCACCGTCGGGTTAATTGATGGTATATTCAGGGAAAATCTGGAGGAAACCGGAATGAGTTATGCCCTCGAAGTCGAGCTGATTGAAAAGGCCTGGGCTCTCGATTTACTGACCACACCGTATGTTTTTAACATCGAAGAAGCACGGGCAATGACCGATGCCGGAGCCGACATTATCGTCTGCCATATGGGCCTGACTACTGCCGGAAGTATTGGCGCTCAAACCTCTAAAACGCTGGACGACTGCGTGACTTTAATCAATGAAATGGTCGCGGAAATCCTGGGCATTCGAAAAGATGCCATTATCTTGTGTCATGGAGGTCCCATAGCGATGCCGGAAGATGCAGCCTATATATTACAGCGGTGTCCGGAAGTCGCCGGGTTCTATGGAGCCAGCAGTATGGAAAGACTTCCGACAGAGGTTGCCATAAAAAAACAAGTGGAAGCTTTTTGCAACATCCGGAGATAAATGGAGGGAGATCGGAGAAAATAATTCACGGTATTTTGCAAACATTTGACAGAGCTTATTACTTTTTGCCATTATTATACTTAACCAATAACTATGTTTTTATTCGGAGATAAATCAGAGCGCGAACATCTTGACTGGGGATCTACCGCGACCATCAGTGGTCCGTTAGTCAATCAGGCAAAAGACATTGTTACCTTACATGTCAAATTAAAGCCGGGAAAAGGTCATGATTTTCACCGGCATCCCGCTCAGGAAGAGGTCATCTATGTTTTGAAGGGAACCATTGAACAATGGGTCGGTCAGGAAAAGAAAATGTTGTCTCCGGGTGATGCGGCATTTATTGGTGCCGGTGTGGTACATGCATCCTTTAATACGGGTCAGGAAGATGCACAGGTACTGGCTATCCTTGGTCCGGCAGTGGGAGAATCCGGTTATGAGGTAGAAGAAGTTGCTGCCCTGGACCCCTGGAATACATTAAGAATTAGCTAATTAATTATTATCGTAAAAAGATTCATGATGAAAATCATACATGCGCTCATTTCCCTCTTTGTTTTAAGTCTGATCATCTGGGCCTGTTCTACAAAACAGAAAATCTCTGAAAATACTTTTCCGGTCGCCGAGCACCTGGTCTCTAAAATTGAAGGGTTTCAGGTGGAGACAGTGAAAAGGGGAGACGGTGAATGGTTGTCAATGACCAAAGATCCCCAGGGGCGATTACTGGTTTCTCCAAGAAAAGGGGTCTTGCTGCGATTTGATGTTTCGGGCGGTCAGGAATCGTTGATCATCGACACGCTCGATGTCGGCGTGTATGATTGCCAGGGTCTCCTTTGTGCATACGGGAATCTTTATATGATGGGACAGACGGCAGACACGGTACGGGGTATTTACCGGCTTAAGGATCTGGATGGTTTGGGCAATTATGGCAAACCGGTTTTAATGAAGGAATTTGAGAAAAATGGTGATCATAGCGGTCATACCCTGACGTTGGGACCGGATGGAATGATTTACTTTTTAACCGGAAATGTGAATTATCCTCCGATCGATAGTACCGTGACCTTCGTCAATCAGACCTGGAAAGTGGATCATCTGAGTCCCTTACCATTACTCTACGGTGCCGATCAGGTACCTCCGGGCGGATTTGTGATGCGGACGGATTCTTTGGGTGAGCTTTGGGATTTTTGGGCTTATGGATTGCGAAATCCTTATGATATGTGTTTTAGTCCCCAGGGCGAATTATTCACTTTCGATTCGGATATGGAGTGGGATTTTAACCTTCCCTGGTATCGACCTACCCGTATTAATCATCTGGTGTCTGGCGGTGATTATGCCTGGCGACCGGGAGTTGCTAAAAGGTTTGATCATTTCCCCGATGTCTGGCCGAGTGTCGTTGATTTTTGGCGGGGATCACCTACGGCTACCTGTTTTGGTACCGGAACGAATTTTCCCGAAAAATATCAACAATCGCTTTTTGTCGGTGACTGGTCCTATGGCAAAATATACCGGGTTGATTTAAAACCGGATGGTTCTACGTATTCGGGCGAATATGAGATTTTTATTACCGGACAACCGCTTAATATAACCGATATGGTGGTGGGAGATGATGGCTCGATGTATTTCACCACCGGTGGCAATGGAACGGATACCGGTTTATTCCGGATTAAATATACCGGTAATAAAGACACCAAAGATGACGACCTGATTTTACAGGATGAAAATGCCGACCTCCGGGCTCTGCGTCATGAAATTGAAAAATATCATTTTGTCGATGATAGCACCGGAATCAATATTGCATTAAAAAATATCAGCCACTCTGACCGGTTTATCCGCAACGCTTCCAGAGTTATTCTGGAAAGAAATCATCCGGAATTATGGATTTCTGATTTCAAGGAACAAAGTTCACCCGATGCCCGGATTGTCTTGTTGACGGCTTTAATTCGAAGTGATAGTACGGCTACGTATCAGGATTTAATTTTTAATGAATTGGCTTCCATCGATTTTGCCAGGAGTTCGGATGAAGGTAAACTGGGTCTTTTACGTTTATACGGATTGGCATTTTTAAGATCCCCCAAAATCCCGGTCAATTATGCCCAGTCAGTTTATGATAAATTAATGGAATTTTATCCGGCCGGAAATGAAGCGGTGGATAAAGAATTAAGCCGGTTGCTGGCTTATTTAACTCCTTACCAAAAAGATCCGCAAGCTTTTATTGCCTCCACTTTCGATTTGCTGGAGACAACCAAAGAACAACTTCAGTTTATACATTATCTGGAAGTCATGCGACAGGTACCACGGGGATGGACGGTCGATCAGCGACTGGCTTACCGGCACTGGATTGAGTATGCCAGAGAAAGTTTCAGTGGTGGCTCATTATTTAAGTATTTCCTCACTGTCATCGAAAGGGATTTTGACAAGCACTTGACCGCTGCCGAAAAAGCAGCGATGGCAAAAGGTACACCCGGACCTCTGACTGCTGGCTACGAGGGTCCGGTCAAACCGAAACCCAAAGCGGTCGCCTCCTCTTTATTTGAAAATACCGTTGCGACTAATTGGGAATTTGAAGACTTGCAATATAATTTAGAACTGGTAGCATCACCACGGTTTAAGAAAGCCAGGGATTTTAACCGGGGTCATAAAATGTTTACAAAAGGACAATGTTATAATTGTCATTTTATGATTGACAAAGGGGGAAATTTTGGCCCGGATATGACCACCGCCGGAAACAGTTTTGCCGTGGAAGAGTTATTAAAAACAATTTTATATCCTTCGGAGGTGATCAACAGCCGGTTTCAGGGTACAGAATATAATATGAAAGATGGATCTGTGATGATTGGCCGGGCAGTAGAGGAAGACCGGAAATCTGTCACTTTACAGATCGGATATGATCCCTCCAACCGGATCCAGATATTGAAAGATGATATAGTAAGCAGTGCACCGGCATCGGTATCGGAAATGCCGGCCGGACTAGTGAATACCATGACCCGGCAGGAGATCATGGATTTACTCTATTTTATTCTTCAGGTGGCAGGTAAAAATCCCGATAGTCTGGAGATGGATATTCTGGAAGATCGATTGGTCTTTTTACAGGGAGATTCTGCCCTGGTAGAAATGGTGAGTTATGCCGAGCGGGGTAATATTCACTATACCCTGGATGGTACCGAGCCCACTTCAACATCGATGGTGTATGAAAGTCCTTTTTATTTAAGCGAAAGTACCCAGATCAAAGCCCGGGTGCTGGATGCCCAAGCCGGGCAGGGCAACCTGCGCGAAGGAGCTGTCGTGATCCGGTCGGTGCATGCCATCGACACCTCAGTCAATGGTATGCATTGGAAATTATATAAAAATGTAGAGAAACCTTTTGCAATAAACCCAACAAAAAAAGCGGATGCAGAAGGAGTCTGTTATGTTTTTGCCGTAAATGATCTTATTAATGAAGAAAATAATGTGATGGTCATCCATGATGCATTTTTAAAAATAGATCAACCGGGCATGTATACATTTTACACCTATCAGGATGATGCTGCGCAGGTATTTATTAATGATCAACTTGTCGTTGATGCTTCCACCCGGCAACGGGCAAAAGAAGTCTCCGGTCAGATTGAATTGACAGCCGGATTACATAAAATCCAGGTGCCTTTTTATGATATATTTTCCGAGGAATATTTAAGTGTGGAAATAGAAGGTCCGGGTATGGCGAAACAAATTATACCGGCGCATTTGATTTTTAGAGATAGGGAGGTGGAGTAAAAATGTAAATTAAACAATTCAACGCCCTTTCCACCCCCTGCCCCCTCAAGGGGGACAGTCTGACCAATCAAGGGTTGGCTAACCCCTTCGGGGAAGGAATTCTGACGGATCCGGGAGCCAAACGGAACCCCAGACAAAATTCTACAGACCACCAAATACCACCACATAGATCAGCTAGAGCTCCATAGGATCCTGGAGCCAATGCTATCCTGGTCAACAATTAAACGCCTGCTTTCCACCCCCTGCCCCCTCAAGGGGGACAGTCCGACCAATGAGGTGCTGGCTATCCCCTTCGGGGAAGGAACTTTGAATACGTCATTTGATGCGTGGTGGAGCTCCCGGATCAGAATTCTGGTGGAGCAGGAGCACAATTCTCAAAGTTACGGTTTCCCCCCTGGGGGGGCAGGGGGGAGAACAGCAGGACGTTTTCGGTGAACCTAGCCCCTTCGGGGCATGAACACCATAACACCACAATACCACAAAACCACAATACCGCTCAAATCACCTTTCCCTCATGCCTGATAGGAAAATTACAGGAATTCGCAATGAAACAAAGTTTATTTGCCAACAGGTGTAGTGAATCGATTTTTTCGACCTTACTGGCATCGGTAATTTTAATAACCGGTCTTAAAATAACTTCAGTAAAACGACCGCCTCCCAGGTTATCTTCTTCCATGGTGCCTGTAGCAGCATCGGAATACGAAGTGACCACAATACCGGCATTCGCAGCTAAGTGCAAAAACCATAACATATGACACTGCGAAAGAGAGGCTACCAATAATTCCTCTGGATTATAACGGATGGCCTCACCGTGGAAAGAAGGATCGGATGAACCCGGTATCACCGGTTTGTCGATGCCTTTTATCTTATGATTTCGGGAATAATCCCGATAGCCACTGGTGCCGGTACCTAAGTTTCCGGTCCATTGCACTGTGATATTATAATGATGCTTTTTCAAAGAGATATTTTGGTTTTAATTGTTTTTTAAACTTCTCTCCAAAACCCGAATTGTTTGGTTCGTATTCGGAAACGAAATCAACATTAATTCCCTCGGCAGGTATCTTATCTTCCAAACCCAGCGCCCAGTAAATCCCCTGGACAGCCAGCTTGCGCATCGACTCATTTTTAAAATCAAAAGGGTGACCCAACGTGGTGAAGAAAACCCGGGCGGTTTTCTGATAGGCTCCGGTATAGGATTTCGTCCAGGCTACCGGATTGGTCAGCGGAAATTCATCCAGACGGCCTGCATCCTGATGACTGGATCTCAAAGACGTACCGATGACCAGGGGGTCGCTGTCACCATACAATTTATGATTGCCTCCATCGACATGGTAGAGCCAGCTGTATGCTTCAAAATTGCCTACCCCCCGTAAAATAGGGTGGTCTTTTTTTTCAGGAATGATTTCCACTTTGGTCAGGGCTCCGCTGCCATCTTCAAAATGACCGTGATGGGTAATCCACTTCTGACCAAAAAGCCGGGTAGGCCAATCGTCATTGTAAAAGACCTTGGAAGTGTCGTTTTTATAAAGAAACGAGTGGGTAGAAGTCCGGAAACCCACGACAGGACGACCGGATTCGGCAAAAGCGACGATGCGTCTCAATTCATCTTCCGGTAATTCCCGGAAACGGGTAAACATCACCATGAGATCGGCGCTATCCAGCGCTTGCAGTCCGCCAATGTGATTGATGTTATTCGGATCGACAAATCCATTCGCATCAAGGGAATAACAGACATGGATTTCGCAACCCAGTTCCCTTTGAAGAATTTCCCCTAGCATGGGCATCGACTCTTCCGAACGGTACTCCTCATCTCCGGTCACAAACACGACTTTCAATGGTTTTACAATCTCCGGTTGCTCGGCATCGGTTTTTTTGGTGTCGGCGCATTGCAGCATCAAAAAAGCCAGCAACCCTATATAGACAAGTTTCACAATTGAATGATTCATATCGATTTATTATGGGCACCTCTATTTACCTCTAAATGAGTAAAAATTTAATAAGATGCAAGTCAGACAAGGCTGGAGGAAGGAAGATAGCCGTAGCTGTCTGACTGACGATCAACGAAGTATGGCGCAGCATATTATTAAATAGATTTTCGAAGAAAATTGTTTTTACCATGAACGAGGTTAATAGAGGTGCCCTCATGCTAAAATCTGATTTACTATCTGTCCGTGTACGTCGGTTAGACGGTACCGCCGACCCTGGTGTTTAAAAGTAAGTAGTTCATGATCAACGCCCAGCAGATGTAACAGCGTTGCCTGAAAGTCATGTACATGCACCCCATCCTCTACTATATTATAGCCAAAATCATCGGTCTTGCCATGGCTGTAACCGGGTTGAATACCGGCTCCGGCCATCCAGATGGTGAAACAACGGGGATGATGATCACGGCCGTAATTGTCGCTGGTCAGCTTTCCCTGCGAATAGTTGGTTCGACCAAATTCTCCACCCCAGACCACCAGCGTATCTTCCAGGAGGCCCCTGCGTTTCAGGTCAGTGATCAGTGCCGCAGTTGCCTGATCGGTATCCCGGCACTGAGATTCAAGTTCTCTGGGCAGATCCGAATGATGGTCCCAACCCAGGTGATACAGCTGAATGAAACGGACATCTCTTTCCGCCATTCTCCGAGCCAGCAGACAGTTGGCCGCATAAGTGCCCGGACGACGGGCTTCTTCCCCATAGAGTTCAAAAACTTCATCCGGTTCCTGACTAAGGTCCATGGCTTCCGGTACCGATGTCTGCATCCGGTACGCCATTTCATATTGGGCAATCCGTGACTGGATCTCCGGATCTCCAAAATCATGCATGTGTTTGGTATTCAGATCCGCCAAAACATCCAGCATTTTCCTTCGCGAGGGGGCAGTGACTCCATCCGGATTGTCGAGGTACAGCACGGCATCTTTACCGGACCGGAACTGCACTCCCTGATGCAGACTGGCCAGAAATCCATTGCCCCACAGCCGGGAATAAATAGGTTGCGGACGTTGGGCACCCCGCGATAACAACACGATAAATCCCGGCAGATTGCGATTCGCCGATCCCAGTCCATAACTGAGCCACGAACCCATGCTGGGCCTTCCCGGTTGCTGGGAGCCGGTTTGAAAAAAGGTGATCGCCGGATCGTGATTGATCGCCTCGGTATGCATCGTTTTTATAAAGCACAGGTCATCTACGATCTTGCTGGTATGGGGCAGCAGCTCACTCATCCAGGCTCCACTCTTACCATATTGATCAAAAGAGTACAGCGAAGCGGTCAATGGCTTGGTGCTTTGCCCGGAGGTCATGCCCGTCAGTCTTTGTCCCATCCGGACCGATTCCGGCAATTCCTCCCCGTGCATCTTTGTCAGCAGGGGTTTGTATTCAAAGAGGTCCAGTTGACTGGGACCCCCGCTTTGAAAAAGATAGATGATCCGTTTAGCTTTCGGGTACGAATGGGTAAGATCTAAAATGCCTTTGGTACCCGTTTGGGCTTCCACTCCGGTTGCCTGCCCGGTTCCGGTACAGCCCAGCAGATTACCCAGGGCCAGACTTCCCAGTCCCAGGCTCAGATTGGATAGAAAATGCCGGCGGTTTAGCTGACAGCAGCGTTCCAGATAAGGATCTGAATTTATTTTCTCTTTCATAGCCTAATGGTTACGTATCACACCCACACTCACACTCACACTCACACTCACACTCACACTCACACTCACACTCAGACCTGTGATAGTGTGGGTTTGGGTTTGGGTGTGGGTGTGTAGGTTTGGGTGTAGGTGTGTGATCATCATATTATCTTTATCGTATTCATCATCGGTATCGTGCTTCATCTAAGTTATACATCAGACTGATCGTAAAGCTCAGAGCGGCGCCTTCTTCCCTCCCCTCGAAGTCACTGGCGGGAGAATCACCGATCATCAGCACCGCAGCCGCATCTTCCGGATTCGCCTGATAGTCGGTCAGGGTTTCCTGAAAAAATGCCAACAGGTTTTCCATTTCGACGCTGTCGGGATAGCGGTTGACGATTTTCAGGAAAGCCAGCTTCAGGATATTTTCGACGGCGTCGGTTTGCGACCGGAGGTTCGAGGCCAGATGCCGGCTGGCCTCCAGATAAGTTGGATCATTGAGCAGGATCAGTGCCTGGAGTGGGGTGCTGGTAGCCTGCCGTTTGATGGTGCAAACGGATCTTTCCGGTGCGTCGAGGGTCAGCATAGTGGGAGGTGGTATGGTCCTTTTCCAATAGGTGTACAGGCTGCGCCGGTATTTGTCCCTGCCGGGACTGACCCGGTATTTATTTTCTCCGATCTGATTGGCCAGTTCTTTCCAGATGCCTCCCGGTTGATAGGGTTTGACCCATTTGCCCCCTATTTTATCATATAACAAGCCACTGGTCGAAAGTGCCTGATCGCGTACCATTTCTGCGGTGAGTGGCCGGTGCGGACCTCGGGCCAGCCATTTGTTGACCGGGTCGGTTTTTAATTGCGATTCGCTCATCGCGGCGGCTTGCCGGTAGGTCTTTGACAGTACGATCGACTTCAGCACGTCCCTGATATCCCAGCCTTGTTCCCGGAATTCGACGGAAAGCCAGTCAAGCAACTCAGGGTGGGTGGGCAGATCTCCCTGATTGCCAAAATCTTCGGCCGAATGCACCAATCCCTGACCAAAACACTGTTGCCAGAGGCGATTGATCATCACCCGGGCCGTGAGCGGGTTTTCTTCGTCAAACAACCATTTTGCCAAACCCAGACGATTGGGTTCCGCCTGATTAAAAGCCAGGATCGCCCGGGGTGTATTGCGGTCGACCGAGTCGAGTTTGGCATCATAGATTCCCCGATCCAGTACGAAAGCCTGTTCCAGCGTATCGCTTTCCTGCATGATCATGATGTCCGGAATCGACGTATCAATGGATCTCAGGCTGTCCAGGGTGAATTTTAAGGCCGCAAAATTTTCGGAATGATGCAACAGGTAGTGCGAAAAGTAATGTTCTTCTTTCAATTTTCCCGGTTCATCGATAGGTATGCCGGCTAATGCATTTATTTCAAGCATACTCAGTTGCCGGTCATAAACCTTGACCTCATCGATCGACCCGTTCTTAAAGCCGTGCTGATTGTTTACCGTCCGGGCCCGGTGGTTCCAGTGACCAATTAAAAAATCATTGCCGTTGGTGATACTCAGCCCTTGCAGATCATTTCTTGCGACCACCAGATCCTGTTTTCTGCCGTCGATAAAGATCTGGATGCCGGATGCCTTGCCGGATCCATCGTAGCCTACGGCCAGGTGGTGCCAGCCTGCTCCGGGCAAGGGTGCCCTGGTCTTTACCTCGATCTTTTGTTCGTTGAGGTGATGGATCAGGCGGAAGGATAGCTGGCGGTTTGGCAGCAACGTACAGTCATAGCCCTGCCGGTATTGTTCTTCATTTCGACGACCGAAAATCGCGGCCTCCCGCTCCGGTTTACCCGGATGATTTACCCAAAGACTGACCGTAAAACTGTTCCAGTGTTCGAAATCGCCAATTTCACCCAGGGTCACAAAATTGTCGCCATCGAAACGCAAAGCCTGACCCTCATAACCTTCTACTTGTAGGGGTTTTGGAATGGCGGGTGGAAGATTCAGATTCGCCAAACCGGAAAACTGTTGTGCCACCTGATCATAAAATTGCCCGTCCTCGTCATTGAGTTGATAGCTGGCGATGAGGCCGGATTGCAGGTCGACGGATTCCAGGAGTTTCGCCTGATCCGACCATTCGGCAAACTGGCTTTTTTCCTTGACGACTTGTTCCTGCAGAGTTGAATCCAGCTGAGCAACATGTCTTTTCACCTCTTCGACATAGGCTTCATACTCCCGGTCCTCCATGGTCAGATTCGGCACCGGAGCCAGGTCAAAGTAGCCGATTTGGCCCTTTTCATCTTCGACGCTGTTGAAGAAACCGAGCAGTTCGTAAAATTCTTTCTGAGATACCGGGTCGTATTTATGATCGTGACAGCGGGCACATTGCAGGGTGATACCCAAAAAGGAGGTCGCGAAAGTCTGGACGCGATCGGCCGCATATTCCGTGCGATATTCTTCGTCGATGACACCGCCTTCCTGGGTGATCGCATGATTGCGGTTGAAAGCGGTGGCCAGTTTCTGTTCGTAGGATGGGTCGGGGAGAAGATCACCGGCCAGCTGCTCGGTGACAAACTGATGGTAGGGTTTGTTTTCATTAAAGGACCGGATCACATAGTCGCGCCAGGGCCAGATGCTGCGGGGTTTATCATCCTGATAACCGTGGGAGTCTGCATACCGGGACAGGTCCAGCCAGATGCTCGCCATCCGTTCTCCATAGGCGGGGGAGTCTAGAAGGTGATCGACGATTTGCGAATAGTCCGCTTCCTCATGGTTGATCAGAAAAGAGTCGATGGTAGCCGAAGAAGGAGGTAATCCGGTCAAATCAAAATAAACCCTCCGCAGCCATTTGGCAGGGTCTTCCTCCGGGGAGGGTTTCAATCCGTTTTCCCGCATTTTTTGCCAGACAAACGCATCGATGGGATTCGCTTGCCACTCTTCATCTTTTACTTCCGGTACTGCCGGCCGTTCCGGAGGGATAAAAGCCCAGTGTTTTTTCCAGGGTGCCCCCTGCTTGATCCATTTGGTCAACAACTGAATATCGTATTCACTTAAAGTAAGATTGGATTCCGGTGGGGGCATCATGTATTCGGGATCGGTAGACACTATCCGGTGGTACAACTCACTGGCTTGCGGATCACCGGCGGTGATGATAAACCGGTCTGCCATACTATCCAGGGCCGCAAAAGCTCCTTCTTCCGTGTGTAGAGATAATTTAGCCTTACGGGCTTTTTCGTCTGGCCCATGACAAGCAAAACAACGGTCGCTGAGGAGAGGCTTGATGTGATAATTGAAATCGACTACGTCGGGTAATTTATTTGCTGAATCACTACTGCAATCGCAAAACAGCAGTGAACTCACAGCTAGTAGTCCAAATAATGGTAAAATCTTTATCCTGCGATCTTGCAAATTCATCGGAATGGTAGCGATGGATAAAGATAGGATTAGTTTGGTATTTGGGGGATATTGGATGGGGCAGGGATTCAGGTACAGAGTGAAGGGCTATCTGTGAGGGGCGGATGGACTAACGCTTCGATGTGGATCAGTGATGACGTAGGTGTCCTCTTATGGATTATGGTGAAATTACCGGAATGTTAGCGTGTACTACTCGAAGACCAATACACCCTTCTCCGGTCCATGGTAGGTGCCGGTTACCTTCAACAGGTCTTTGTCCTTATGAGCGTATTCATTGCAGTACTTCGTTTCGATCACATAGTCCATATTATCCAACCGGTAGATATTTTTCCCTTTTCTGGTTATCGTAACATGGTAAGTCCCCTCCTTCATCCGGGCAGGTACCAGGAGATGATCTGCTTCAGCCAGTGCTCCGGAAGTGGTCAGGACCACGGCACCCTTGGGATGATCTATGATTTCATAGATTTCTTTGATGGAATATTGGTCAGAGCCTGATCCGGCCTCTTCCGATGTGAAGGATAAAAGAGCAAGCAAAATGACTCCGATCCATACATGCATGATCGCTTGATTTTAATTTAGCATAATTTAAGGAATTAAGGTTATTATCTATATAGTCATTGACGTAGGTTGATCTGATAACCATCTTTTAAGAAATATAACTATAGCGAATAGCAATATGGTGGTCTCCAGATCCAGACAGGAAAATATGGTGCTCATTTCTCTGACGGTGCTGAAAAAGATAAAAATGAATAATGATAGGTGTAAACTACAGCCTATGACCACATCTACCCAGCGGAGGACATACTAAAAATTTCTTCTCTCCTGAAAAGTTATTGTTTTATTTTTTTTCATTATAAATGATTTTTATTATACTGCATGACCCTTGACGCAATTCAGCCAAATGAGTCATTAATGCCCCGAATCCGGTTGTACTCTACCCTCTCCACCTACGACATTGTCGCCAAAACCGTCGTCGGCTACGGCTACATGAAACCGGCAGACTAGAAAAATATGGATCATTATCTTGACCAACTTATCGCAGACTTACGGGAGCTACACGATAAACAGCCGCCTCCGGTGGACTATCGACTGTTGCATCCTCAGTATGCTGATGTGCCTGATGAAATGAAGTATGTGGTGGAGTGGGAAAATGCGGCTCAACAGTCCTTCTCCAACCTATTTGGTATTTCTGGTGAGGCTTTTCCTCCTCCCGATCAACTCTCTGATTCGCAGATGGAACGATTACTCAAAGCCATCCTCGAGTTGTGGGCAGCCTGGCACATTTTTGCTGAGTTGATACCTAAGCAAGTCCCGGTTGGGACGGTTTATCAGGTTGTCACTGACTACTGGCGCAATGAATCCATTAACTATATTTCGGAGGGAAGTACTCACCCCGAATTTTGTAGCTACCAGCCGCTGGATTGTCCTTGGAAACTCGAATATTGTACCTGCAAAGATTACGATGAATAAAACCAACGACCAATTAATTTGATTAGAAATTAAACTTTCTCCATGCCCGAAACATCTTCATCTCCTTCCTCAGCGCCAGCAATTATGAGCCTGTCAAATAATTTTTCGGAAGTGGTTTCCAATGCTCTTCCTGAGAAAAATCCGGGTAAGTCCTTTTTGAACAAAAAATTAATCGGGATTATTCATTAGGGTTTCGTTATGAAAGGCAGAAGTGCAATAAAGACGGGTGCTCCAGCGGTTTTTGAGGGCACAGACATGGTCACCATCATGGCGAGCATCAAAAATCGATGATGTGCCCGTATTTGAAGCAATTCTGCCTTGTAATAGAAAGTCTAATGCATTATCCCGGTTTAACTATACACGACAACGCATAGACCACGCCGCTGGTCTCACCTGTGGCGTGGCAGGCAGTGGCAGTTGTCGGATAACAAAAATTAGTCTATGCGTCGTCGGTATAACTGGTCACGGTAAATTTCGGGATTAGAAAACTCCAAAACCTGCCTGACGGCTAAGGCAGGGTTTATCCGTGAACAAGTATAAAAAAACCGGATATTGAATCGTGAAACCTTTATACCACCATATTTCCCAGATTCTGCAACAACGCCTGCCGGCAGGTAGCTCAGGGGTTTAATATAGTCAGGGTACCAGCGTATTGGGACAGCAGGCATGTTATTCTGCATAACGAACCAGCGCACTATCAAATCAAATAAACACAAACATTGAAAACATGCCAGATATAGTACCACCAAAAGAGTATCCTGATTTCCTCAAAGATGTATTAGCTCGTATTCGTACTGCGCAATACGAGGCGATTAAGGCTGTGAATTACCATCAATTGGAACTGTACTGGTATTTAGCCAACAAATACATGCAAAGCAGCGGGACCTGCTGTGGGGAAAATCGGTGGTGGAGCAGCTTTCCAAAGATATACAGACTGCCCTTCCGGGTATCCGTGGGTTCTCATCCCGCAATCTTTGGATGATGCGGCAGTGGGTGGAAGTGTATTCCGCAAGTAAAATTCTGCAACCATTAGTTGCAGAAATAGGATGGTCGCATCACCAGCAGATCCTCGGCAAGTGCAAAGATGAACGGGAAAGGGAATTTTACATCCTTATGGCCAAAAAATTCGGTTGGACCAAAGACGTGCTCATCCACCAGATCGAAAATAATACTTACGAAAAACATTTGCTCAGCCAGACCAATTTTGACCAGACACTTCCCGACAAGTACAAGGATCAGGCGATCCTGGCAGTAAAGGATGAATATCAGTTTGGGTTCTTAGAACTTGGCGATCAACATGCCGAACGCGAACTGGAACTTGCCATCGTTCGCCATATCCGTACCTTCTTGTTAGAATTGGGCGGTTACTTCTCCTTTATCGGCAATCAATTTCGATTAGAAGCAGGCAACAAAGAGTATTTCATTGACCTGCTGCTTTTCCACCGTAAACTCAACTGCCTGGTGGCCATTGATTTGAAAATCGGCGAGTTTACCCCAGAAATGGCGGGTAAAATGCAGTTTTACCTCAATATGCTCAATGACCAGATAAGGGAAGTACACGAAAATCCGGCCATTGGTATCATCATTTGTAAGTCGAAAGACCGTATGATCGTAGAGTATGCACTACAAGACAGCCGACAACCAATTGGTGTAGCTACCTATACCATCCAGCAACAATTGCCGGACAAATGGAAAAAACTTTTACCATCTGTAGAACAGTTGGAAAAGCACTTTAAATTGATTCAACAATTAAATCAAACCCGCAATGATTCAGTATCATGATAGGATGACTCAAAAGCAAAATTTTGCTGTACTTGCTTTATAGTCGGTTGCTGAACCGTTGTCAACAAACATTCAAGATCATGCAAAAATCATTTACCCCCATACCACAGCCCACCGGTGAAAAAAATGCTGAGCGCGAGGATCGCATTATGGATGAGGCCATTGTAGACGCTCATGACGATGAAGAAGTGTTCATCAGTTGGTACACTTATTTGCAAGATATACTGGAGTTTCCGTTTCAGGCGTATGTGCGGGTGGAAAACCCTAAGAACTTAGAGATGCGCACCCTGGTCACGGTGCTGAAAATGGCATCAATGGAGTATTGTTCGATCCGTGCTATATGGTTGGTCGCGCACGTAAAGCATTCCGACTGGTATTTTTACATTCCGGCATCGGAAATCACCGAGGTAAATGCGGATGAGTATCTGGTACAAGCCCTTGCCGACTGGAAGTATTGGATTAGAAATTAAAAACAGTAAGCACTATGCCTCGCAAAATCTTCATATCGTTTCTTGGCACCAGCAATTATGAACCTGTCAAATATTTTTCGGAAGAGGTTTCCAAAGCATTGCCGCCAGTCAGATTTGTGCAGGAAGCAAGCATTGCACTCCATTGCAGGCATTTTTTCAAAGATGATGAAATTTTAATTTTTACAACTGATCAGGCCTTTGAACGAAACTGGAAGGATTATGAAC
>JBGTCB010000242.1:0-5110 GCA_041748995.1 Saprospiraceae bacterium
GCTGGAGGAAGGAAGATAGCCGTAGCTATCTGACTGACGATCAACGAAGTATGGCGAAGTATATTATTAAATAGATTTTCGAAGAAAATTGTTTTTACCATGAACGAGGTTAATAGAGGTGCCCCAAAGTTAAACCCATTAAAAAAGAAAGTTATGAAACCAATCACACGTTTTGGAATTCTTCTTGCCGTTTTGTTTTTATGCTATAGTCAATCCGAAGCACAGCAAAACAACACCACAGAGAATAATGATTCTTTACTAAACACCTATTTGATTGAAAGGGATATTCCCGGAGCCGGAAATTTACCAGCGGCTGATTTGAAAGGTATCTCCCAAAAATCATGTTCGGTAATTAAAGAGCTGGGTCCTCAAATTCAGTGGCTGCACAGTTACGTGACCGACAATAAAATATTCTGTGTTTATAAAGCAGAAAATCAGGAATTGTTGAGAGAACACGCAGAGAAAGGCGGCTTTCCTATTACCTCCATTACGGAAGTAAGTACCACTATCAGTCCGGCAACTGCTGAGAACTGAGGGAGTATAAAGAACTGTAATCGTCAGGATGAGTGCCGTACATCGGGTAGGGTTAGTTTCCTATCTGTCCTCTCGTTAGTCTTATGCAAGATGGAATATAAATTAAAGAACTAAGGCAGTGGAACGAATCCGAAGAAGCTCAAAGCGACTGGGGTGGAGTGACACGGGCCTTAGTTCCTGCACCTCTTCACGCGCCAGGCTAATCAGGCACAAGTCATAGGGCTTCGGATCTGCTCCCGGTAGATGATGTAGACTGCTTCTTCGAGGGCTAAACGGGTACAATGAGCAGCCGAAATCGGTTCGGTAAATACCCGGCATTCTGCTTAACCATTTTCTGGTAAAGCGATGGATAAGAGACGCGGAGAAAGTCGAAGTTACTCAGGAAAGCGTTGAATCAAGATTTTATTTCACTCTGGTAATCGACTACGACTTAAGGAATCAGAGATTTCACTCTGACTCATAAATAATTGTTCAGACAATGTCACTTGTCTCTTGTCCCTGGCATCAATCAATTTCAGTAGTATGATGATGTCATGCGGCCGCATACCCTTATGTACTCTCATAATCAAGGTTTGTCGAATATCGCGATACTCGATATTATACAAAAATCAGACCGATAGAGTTCCTCAGGGTTAAAAAAATAGATGAGACTTTCTGTTTGAACCATTTTCTGACAAAGCGAAGGATAACACTCCCGGAGAAAGTCGAAGTTTTACTAATGAATGAAAACTCGAACAGTTAATCTTTGTTTGATAACTCATACATTTGGCTCAGTGTCAGTTTTGCAGATAATCCCCAGCCACAGGATACCAACTATCTGAATCTGTCCGAATTTGTATTTCTAGGATAAATGAATTCTGGGATTTTGGTTGTCAGGATGGTTTACATTATAGATTCTTTTATATTCCAGGCTCTTGCTACCAAAATTTATCAGTAATCCAATTGGTAGATTATAGGCTTGACAGTAATTCATAGCTTGGGCAAGATGTATTTCTTCCAATTTAATAAGAGCTTTCAATTCTACCATAATCCGGTCTTCCACAAAAAAGTCAACCCTTCTGGTCCCGATCGGAATTCCATCATAGTGAATTTCCATTTCCATTTCTCTGGCAAAACTTAAGCCATGCTTCTCCATTTCAATGACCATCGCTCGCTGGTAGATGACCTCTTGAAAACCGTTTCCCAATTGTGAGTGGACTTTCATTGCGCTACCGATTATTTTATAAGTGAGGTCATCGTTGATCTCTTTTCTGTCGGAATTAGGATTCATAGGATGGGGAGATTAATAGGATTTAATATATTTGCCAAAACATTTTAGTTATTTCTCATTTTCTTCTTTGCAGTGTATAATCCTATCATCCGTTAATCCTACAGATCCCAATTCAGACAATTATTTATCTGTCAGAATTAGGATTCATAGGATGAGAAGATTATAGGATTTTATTTATTTGTCAGACCATTTTGATTATTTCTCATTTTCTTCTCTGTATAGATTAAACCTAACATCCTGTAATTCCATTAATCCTAATTCAGACAAATATTTCTGTCAAAATTAGGATTCATTCAGCTCCTGCAATGCCTGGGCTATTACTTTGATCCTGCGTATGTTTTGTTGATGGCTCATGAATGTTTGAGCAAGGACGCCAGTTGTTTGAAAGCCAAATTTTTCTCTCTTGAATTACCAATCCGGATAGCGTCTATATACCTCAATACCTGATACATATGGGGTTCATTCAATACAAATAAGGGTACGCTTTCGTAGAGTGGGCTGATCTGCTGGCCAAAGTCCCTACCCTGATCGGATCGCCAAACATATTTACCGTTGGGTTCATTTTTCTTTTCGTCCTGCACCTGATTTACCGTCAATATACCGAGAGCCTCACCCCCGATCACCGCTGGAAAGACCAGATGAAGTGCATAAAAAATGAAATCCAGCAGGCTTTGTACCATGATCTTATTGTGATCCTGACTTAACATGCCCAGATTTTTAAGGCGCCTGATGGAATAAGATACAGCTGCCGGACTCAGGTGAAGCCGTGCAGCCATCTCTTTTTGGTAAATGGGCTGATCTTTTTCCAGGATCATAAGCAAAAGGACTAAGATATCTTGAGGATGCAATCCCATGGTGATTTACAATTCATGAATCATGAATCGCAAATATCATACTTATTTTTTAAATTTGCCATCTTCTCAAGGGATCGATTTAAGTTACCAAGCTTTTGAAGGCGGTACGGAATCCGAAGAGGATTTAACGCTTTATTTGAGGACTTGGATTTTGAGCTCTGCCAAAATTGGATACGGAGGACACTTCAAAAATGGTTTATTCAAAAATGTTTGTGTAGGATTCTACCCGCTTTTCATAAAACCATCAATTTTATACCTGTATTTCATAAGTAATACTTGTTTTTCATCTATCTTTGGGAAACCTGTTTTTCATAAAATATGCTTAATAGAACCCGTTTTTCACTCAGTACACCGATTTTTCACGGAAGAGCACTTCCTGAAAAAGCGCATATTGTGGGGTACAGCGCCATTATAGAGGCTTATCAACTGGCCTTACCGATGCCTCAGCTTATTGCGCTTATCAGTGAGAAACACAAAGTGTATGAAACGGTAGCCTGGAAAGTGCTAACACCACGCTATCAACCCGAAGAAACCCTGTACCATCAGTTGGTTTTTGCGTTGAAATACGAGGGCGTGCACCTGCTTTTCTTTAAAAAGTTGTTTGAAAAACTACCGGAAAATGCAGTTGTTGAACTGTTAAGCATAGAAACTACCGGGCAATACACCCGAAAACTATGGTTTTTGTACGAGTGGCTTATGCAACGGCAATTACCCATAGCCGATATGCGTATTAAAAACTATGTATCATTAGTTGATACAAAGTTGCAATATGCTTTAAAAGACGGAGAAAGATCTGCTCGTCATCGCATCATCAACAATTTGCCGGGTACTCTCCATTTTTGTCCGCTCATTCGCAAAACGCATACACTGGAAGAGTATATCCAACAGGACTTAGCCCAACAGAAGGACAATTACCTGAAAGGAATACGGAAATCCATTCTACAAAAGGCATCCGCTTTTTTATTGTTGAAAGATTCCAGGGCATCCTTTACCATTGAAGGCGAAAGCCCTAAAAGTAAGCGTGCAGCTCGTTGGGGCCAAGCCATAGGGCAAGCCGGCAGGAATAATCTAAGCCATGGAGAATTTGCCAGACTGCAACAATTGGTCATTGAAGATAGCCGATTCACTGCAATGGGGTATCGGAGTGAAGGTGGGTTTATTGGAGACCGCGATACAGATACTTTTTCACCTATTCCCGACCATATATCAGCAAAGCCTCAAGATATTGAGTCCTTAATGAATGGCTTGATAGCAACCCATAAAATAGTGCTTTCAGAAGCCATAGATGCCGTTTTAGCGGCTACTATCATTGCATTTGGCCTTGTGTTTATTCACCCTTTTGTAGATGGTAACGGTCGTATTCATCGCTACTTGATTCATCATGTATTGGCTCAAAAGCAATTTTCACAACCAGGCATTATTTTTCCTGTTTCAGCCGCTATTTTGGATAAAATAATGGAGTATCAGAAGGTATTGGAAGCCTACTCAATGCCTTTATTGGATTTTATAGAATGGGAAGAATCAACAAATCACAATGTAGAAGTACACAATGAAACCATTGACTACTATCGCTATTTTGATGCGACCGTTCAAGCCGAGTTTTTATACAAATGTGTAAAAGACACCATTGAAAATACCATACCTCAGGAAGTCGACTATTTGAACAGATACGAAGAATTTAAAACGTACATAGATAATGCTTTCGAAATGCCGGATGATTTACTTGCATTATTGGTGAGGTTCCTGGAACAAAACAAAGGAAAACTCTCTAACCGAGCCAGAACAAAAGAATTTGAAGCGTTTGATGATGATGAAGTAAAAGCAATTGAGGAAAACTTTAATCTGATTTTTATTAATAAATGATAAATGACCCAACCCGAACAAATATTAGAAAACAACTTAGTTACCCAGCTTGAAAGGTTGGGCTATCAAAAGGGTGGTTATATGTGATGAAAATGCCTGTTGGTTAATCACAAAAGTCAATGAGAAAAGTACAAGAAAGTTCAGTTAAACGATAACGATTTCAAACAAATTCTTACTCAGTAAATTCATTCAGGCAAGGACTAATTGATGCCGAAAGAGTTAAAGCCGATACAGTAAAGGCGGCCTATGAAGGTGACGATAGCAGACTAGTTAACCTTCCGAATCAAAATCTAGCTCTTCTATCCATCATCCTGATCATGGACCGGAATATCCAGTCTAAACACTAATTTTTATCACAAATTGGGTTAGCAACTTTCCTTTGACTGTTAGATTAAATAGTGGCTTTTACAATTAATAATTTAATAATTAACTGACTTAATTGCGGCGAGGAAATCTACTAAATACTCAACCCCTGTTCTTTGAGATATTTCTTAAAATTTTTCATATTTTTGGAAGCCATCTTGTAATCTTGCTCCATCCAGGATTGAAACGTTTTATAATCAGTAATTCCTTCGTATCTAGAAGATCT
>JBGTCB010000243.1:0-7413 GCA_041748995.1 Saprospiraceae bacterium
AACTCTACAATTAAAACATTGCAAGATTCGGTCGCAGCAATTTTAAGGGCATTCTTTCTCACCCGGTGAATGTGCCACCAGTCATGCCCTCCCTCCGCCTGACTTAATTCCGAATGGACATATGCTTCGGTAATCTTTATGATGTTTGATGTCATAGGAGCAAATCAGAAACCAGCTGGTATTTCCTGACTCACCTTTCCGGTAGCTGCCCACTCAACACCCCGGAGAAAAGTGGTCTTAAAACCGATGTGTTCCTGTGATTCGTTAAGATGTCCTAATGTTGTGTGGAATACCCGTCCTAAACCATAATGCAAGGCCATCAACATGGGTTCGTGCCGGTCGGTACCACCGGTCTCCGGATCACTGTAGGCGGTAGCCAAAACCTGCATGTTCGTTGCCGGGCCCCGAAGTTGATCATACAATTCATCTACAGCGTGTTGCCATTTCCGGGGCAGACCCCGCGTAATCGGATGGGTGGTATCCCGCACCTCGATCTCAAAGGCATGTTGTTTACCATGATGACCTCCGGGCCCGGGCTTGTTATCCCGAACCAGCTTACCTGCCTTGTTAAAATAAATGTAGGGACCATCCTTTTCTGTTCTGCCCTCCCAGCCTCCGATTCCAATCATTTCATTATAGGCAGGCCAGGAAGCAAAAGCGTTATTGGCTGCATGAACGGAAACAAATCCACCACCTTGTTTCACAAAATTTTCAAAATTATCTTTTGTTTCTTCAGGCCAGGATTCTCCATTGTAATTTGAAACGACGACGTCAAATTTTGAAAAATCCGGTTTAAAGTCCCGCATGCCCGTTTGTCCACTGGCAACTGTGCGAACAACTTCCACCTGAAATAATCCGGATGATAGCAAATGATCCTTCATTATTTCAGTAGTTTCCATCCAGTTTTGATGATTATTCTGACCTTCAATAATTAATACTTTTAATTTCTTTTTTAAAAGGTCCCGGTTTTCCATCCATAGACGTACTGTCTCCGGCCACATTTCCACACTTCCTTTATTTTTGGCAAAGGAAAAACCATGACCACCACTTTCATATATATGCAAAGCAGCAGGGACCTGATTTTTTATTAATGCCCGGTAATAAACCAGACTATTTTCGGGAATTACCGCTTTATCATCCGAAGCATGAATTAATATCGCGGGTGGAGTTTCGGGACTGACTTGCTTTTCATTGCTGTAATACAATTCGAGCTCCGGAGTAAAATTTTCACCGAGAAGATTCCTTCTGGAACCACCATGACCAATCGATGTGTCCATACTGATGACCGGATACATTAAGATGGAAAAGTCCGGCCGGCAGCTGTGATGTTCCACCGGCATGGATGATTGCGGATCTCCATGATCAAAATGGGTGGACAGTGTCGACGCCAGATGTCCTCCCGCAGAAAATCCCATAATACCAAGTCTTTCGGGATCCAAATTCCATGTTTCCGCTTTTGATCGCACCAGTCGCATAGCTCTCTGGGCATCCATCAGGGCCACCTTATCATGACATTCCTCTGACTCCCATCGGGGTAAACGATATTTCAGCACAAAGGCATGGACACCAAAGGAGTTAAACCAATCTGCCATCCAGCTACCCTCCCAGTCCCAGGCCAAAACAGTATAACCACCACCCGGACAAATGACCACACCGGCTCCCGTTGCTATGGCTTCAGGAGCCAGATATGCTGCCAGCTCCGGATGCTGTACTTTTAGAATTCTCCTTCCGGACTGCCCTTCCTCAAATACTTCTTCCTTTAAATCACTGGCGCAGGGAATACCCTCCGGATATAGTGGGAGTATCATGTCCTGAGCCATCAGGTTGCAAGAAATTGCCAGGCAAACAATGACCTGGATCATAAAATTGTTACTCATCATATGGTAATCTGATTTATATTCAGTTAAGCTAAGCTAAAAATACTATTCCCTTGCTTACATACCGGATTTTCAATAGAGATAAATGTGGGTCGCAGTGTGCTTAGGAGGTGTTGTCACCGGTTTTTTCCTGTACAATTAGCTTGTTGTTACTGGGAGCGTTGATGTTTCATACGAAAGTCCTGGGGTTATTTCAGTTAACCAATAACAATCTTCTTAACGGCTTACCCTTAAGGCCGGTCTGAGACCTTTTACAAGGTCTTGGTAGGTCGTTGCGTCTGGTGTCTGGAGTGTTAATGCTCGTTCAAAAGTCCGGGGTTACTTTCAGGTCAACTTTTAAACAGTTCTCTCCCGTTTTCTATTCAACGTACGTTCTTCGTATTATTGACTTGACTTCTATTATTTCTTTCGTACTTATTTGATTCCCGGTTCGCACAATTCTTACCTTATCTATAGTGCGAATCTGGTCTAATGCAATTCGACTAGCTCTATTTTCAGTCAATACTTTTACACGGGTTGGATAATTCTTCATGGTGGAAGTCAAAGGGGCAATTACCACTGTGCTGAGATGGCGATTCATTTCATCTGGTGAAATCACTATGCATGGCCTTGTCTTCTTAATTTCACTCCCAAGAGTTGGATCCAGATTCACGGTGACAATTTGGTATTGCTTCACTTCCATTCCTCAAAATGTTCATCCTCAAAAACATCGTCGATTAACAATCTGTCATCTCCTTGTTTACGCATCTTCTTAAATTCCTTTTCCCATCCCTCACGTGGGTTTGGTATAGCTTTAAGTACAAGGTAGTCCTCCTCCAAAACCAATTCCACCTTGTCCTTAATGTCATACTTGTCCAGGATTGTTTTACTGAGTCTTAGTCCCTTTGAGTTTCCTATTCGTATTATTTTCGCTTGCATGGTGCCTGATTTACGTTATTACAAAGTAAGCACAATTTAATGGATCATGCAAATCTAATAATGGAGAGAACCCGGCGATACCCAGCGGCCATCCCGATAGGGTAGCTGATGTGGTAATCGCGTGTTAGCTATCGTGGTCAGTTTTCGAATATATTTCTCGTAAGAATCGAATTTAGGTTAAGATCGTTTTGTTCCATTTCACTTCTAATTTGGTTAAAATATGTATCACTTGTTCTAAATGGATAGTCCGACCCAAAAAGAAATCGTTCTTCACCAATAGATTTCATTTTCTCATAAAATATCTGATGGTCTAATTCACCAGGATAATTTGAATTTAGTAATACTCCAGATATTTCAAAGTAGATATTCTTAAATTTAGAATATTCACTGGATTTCATAAATTCTTCGAATTCGGTCAATACATCAATCGTGAATTGATATACACCTCCAGGCCCAGCACCATGTGCAAACACTATGGTCTGTTTTTCTCTATTTTGCAGGTAGTTAGTAATAAATGATTTCGCAATTTCAGGTCCCGAGTTCATTGTAGAACCATTAAGATGAATTAGTGCGATCTTGTCATGTTTGGAGAGATACTTAAATATGTACTGTAGTCTATCCAGTGTTCGTGGTTCGCTTATATCAATTTGATTTCCTTGAAAATGCATTTTTATTCCATCCAGTTCTAATTCTTCAATGGATCTTTCTAGTTCTTCTTTTGCAAATTCCCAAGTTGGATTAATCCCTGCAAGTCCGTACAGTTTATCGCGGTCTGAGTTAACTATTTTTTTGATAAAGTCATTTTCTGCTTTCACGATCTTTTCGCATTCGTCCAAACTACAATTAAGTTTTTCAATATCATAAGCATATGCTCCCGATAATAAAACCAACTTATCTGCTGAGTTTTTTCTAATCTTATCAATATCGGAACAGGATTCATCCTCACAATCCACTTCATAGACTTCACTATTCATGATCATTCCACGTTCTGTTAAATGACTAAGCAGTTTGTCACTAAAAACATGAACATGATAGTCCACCGTCATTGATTCTTGTGCTGGGATACAACTGGGTAAAATTACTAGCAGAAATATCAGTCTAGTCATTTGCTTTATTTTTATCATGATAGCTAACTTTGTTTATATCTCATCAAATTCACCCTTTTTTGTGACCTTTTGTGGAAGGAACAGTTAAATAATTCAATCAGTTCAACCTCATTCCACCCCCTGCTCCCTCAAGGGGCCTCAAGGGGTACATCTGACCAATTAGGCGGTGACTAACCACCTCCGGCATAGAAACCATAAAACCCTAAGACCACAATACCATTTAATGCGATGAGAACAATATATGATTATCCTGATTTTTTTCTGAAGAACCACAACACCACAAGAACAAAATACCACAAAACCATTCAAACAATTACAATTAAACAATACAGTTCAACCACATCATTTCAAGCGATATAAGAGTCCCAACTGCTATTACTTGTTTCTTCGGAAGGAACAATTAAACGATTAAACAATTCAACAGTTCAACCCAGGATAAACTCGCTATGGATTTTTCATCACCTCCGGTTTGATTAGTCGCACGACCTCTTCTGCCAGAGCTTTACTGCCATCTTCGTTAAAATGAACATTCTTTTTCAGCATCAGCGTTTCCATTTGTGGCTTCACAAAACTGTAAAGATCATTGACCTGAATATCATGTTTTCCAACAATTTTTAATGCCGCCTCATTGTATTTCTGTGCCTGACCAGGCATTCTTAGAGGACCATCTACCGGATTAGGATATGGAGTGGTTGTCGCAAAAATCAGATGGGCTCCCGTTTCGATAAGCCGGTCCACGATCTGGTTTAGATTTTTTTTGTATTGCTTAAGCGGTGCCTGTTGCGGATCTTTCGGATTCATACTGTTTTCCCCGGTTTCCGGATCGATATGCTTCAGATCGTGGAGACCAAAATTGAAATGGATCACACTCCATTTCTCGTCACCTATCCATCGATCCAGTTCCAGCACGGCTTTGGTTGTTCCTCCACAGTTTTCCGGTGTTCCGTCTTCCAGTTCTGGTCGGGATACCTCAGCGATACCCACCATCATTTCTTTTACAAAAGATGTATATCCGACTGAAATAGAGTCGCCCAAAATCAAAACTTTTGGCAATACCTTCTGACTACCGGGCCAGGCGAATCCACTGAAAAAGTCACTCAGGGTTAATAAAGTGAGGTTGGAAAAAATAAAAGATCTGCGATCCATATTACATATATTTAAATACGAAAGGTGAAGATAGTGTATTGTCCCATAAGTTATGTGTACAGAAGAAGCCTGGTATTTTTTGGCATATTGAAGAAGCAAAACCGCGCATAGCCGTAGCTACATGTGGTTTTTGATGATGGTAGAAGATGGCGAAAAAGACCTGCTTATGTGCATAAATATTTATGGTGTGGTACTGTAGACCCGAACGGATAAAAATGCAATAGCTGTCTTGTAAAAACGATTGGAGACCAACATACCGTTTTTCAAGTGTCCTATTTTCACGAATTCAAAATCGGAGAGAAACCGAAAACAAGCCATAGCCAGACACTATACAGAGGTGTACCCAACCTTAAATCTAACCGTCAGGAGGTGGTTATCAATCATCCGTCTTCATGACCATGAATCAACAACTGGTGCTTCAGCGGAGTATAACCCGTCAGGTAGATACTCACGCCGTCAATCCGTGGTTCGGCCCCCCTTAGTTGAGTCCATGCATGCTCATGAAGTGCTCCCTTTACATGTATAGCATAGCCCTCGTGCTTATAACTCAATACCCCGCTTTTAAGAAAATAGGCATCCGGTACCTGTTCAATGGGTTCACCTCCTTCCACTGAACCTCCCCGGCGAAAGCTCAACTCTATAGCGACCGGTACATGGTCTGTTCCTTCAATGGAAAAATCCAGTTGAAAGCCATTTTCCACTTCTACAATTTCAAGAATGTACTCAATTTTTTGAATCTCACTCTTCGGCCTTTGATGACGGGGCATCTTTTCCCAGTTTCCATCGCTGACAATAAGGTCTTCTGCAATGGGCTGATAGTAGGGGCCTTCCAGATTCTGCTTCAAGCGATATTTTCCCTCCTCAACGATCATTTCTTCTGCAATAAATTGCCCTTTACCAAAAAAAGCCGTAGCCATCCGGACAGCCTGCAAGATCGCATGATGATGGTGAAAGGTGAATAAAGTCGAATTCTTAGCTAAAATTGTCGCATCCATCATGCCCCGCCGTATGCGTACCAGATCGGAATCCCTAAAATGACGTTGGTAGTTTGTCGGAATTTCTCCGGTGGGCAACTCCTGCGTCAATGCCGGATCTTCGAGTAAGTAGGCCAGGTTGCTGGCTAAGGATCTGCCACCTAAATTATTTTCCAGCAATGTGGCCATAGCACCAAAACTTGGGTTCTGGTCCCGGATACTCATATACCGGTAGGGATAATAATATGCGGAGGGAGTCTGAGCCAGGTATTGGTCCTGCCTGCGGGATGCTTCAGTGACCAATTCTCCATTTGGGTGAAGATAATACAGGGTCATGTCGAGGTTGCGACGTACCGGTTCGAGTAATTCCTGCCGGTTGAGTATCTCAGCCATGGTAATAAAACAACGATCGGTCAACGGTGAATAAACCGCTGTACTTCTTTCCGTATATTGCCCATCGCCATCAATATCAATGCCCTCTTTCAACCATTGGTCTATTCGGCTCAGATATTGCTCATCAGGAAACAATTCGTGGATTCTCGCCAGGGCCATCGACACTACCCATCGATGATTGGGCGTATGTATACCACCAACTTTCAAAGCTGCTCCGGCCTGGGAGAGAAATTGACGGAGAGAAATTCGTACTTCAAGTGAATCCTTCTGATTATCCCGATCGAGCAATTTATAACTAAGAGCCAGGGGTTCGACTACAAATCCGGTATCCGGAGTGGAATGAAAATTGGTGCTTAGCAGATCGATGGTTCCATCTTCATGTTGTCTTTTCAATAGGAAATCCATACTATGCTGCATCCTCACCACTAAATGGGGACTATGAAAATAAGCTGAACCTGGTGAAATGTAGGCTGCTGTCAGACGCTGTATAAAGGAAGCTGCACTACCGGGATGGTAGATATGGTATTGATCCGGCAACCCTCCAAAATGGATACTAAGTGCGTCATTTACCTGGTGCTTAAGCATCTGGGATACATTGATGTCATTTTCTGAAATCAGTGCTTCCATCCAGCTCTTCGGCACTTCGACCTTTTCCTCCCTGCAACCTAGCATCATAGTGGGTACGAGAAACAATCCCATACTGCCTATGCCCAGATTATCCATAAATATTCTCCGATTCATATTTCCGTACCCTGATTAAAAAACCTATCAAAATCTGTGCTTCAGAAAGACAAAAACACCTGCTCTCTCCCGCATTAACTTCCAAAATAATAACTTTAACGCACTATGGGCACCTCTATCAACCTCGTTCATGGTAAAAACAATTTTCTTCGAAAATTTATTTATTAATATGCTTCGCCTTACTTCGTTGATCGCCTGCCTGGCAGGCCATGGCAGACGGGTCAGTCAGATAGCTACGGCTATCTTTCTTCCTCCAGC
>JBGTCB010000244.1:0-15369 GCA_041748995.1 Saprospiraceae bacterium
CAAAGACACCGATTTTTAATAGCGATCGGGAATTATAGAAAATAGTTTGGCCGGGAAACCATTGGGATTGGGAGGTAGAACGGAGCCTTATTGACTCAAAAGAATCTCCTTTAATTGTGTTGGGATAAATGATAAGGAGACACCCGAGTATTGATTAACTGGGATCTTAGGATGCATAACTTTTCAGCGCCCAAACTAAACAAATGAAAATACCCGTATTATTACTGGCAGCCATCGGATTTTGGTATTGTTCTCCCAGGATGAGTACACCACTAAAATCTGAAGGTGGCTGGACAGCCCTTTTTGATGGAAAATCTCTGGAAAATTGGATTCCCAAAATCCATCACCATGCGACAGGAGTTAATTTTGCCAATACTTTTCGGGCTGAGGATGGCATGATCAAGGTGCGGTACGACCAGTATCCCGACACCTTCAATGATCAGTTCGGGCATTTATTTTACAAGACTCCCTTTACCCATTATCATCTGAAGCTGGAGTACCGGTTTACCGGCGAATTGCATCCAGGGGCACCGGATTATACTTTACTGAACAGTGGGATTATGTTTCATTCACAGGATCCATATACTATCCTTCCGGAGCAGAACTGGCCAATTTCCATAGAAATGCAATTTCTGGCTGGTTTAGGCGATGGTAAACCCAGGGCTACCGGCAATATGTGTTCTCCCGGCACCCACATTGTTTATCAGGGTACACTCACCGAACAGCATATCGTTGAATCTTCGGCAAAAACCTACGATAAAGATGCATGGGTTCAAGCTGAATTAATCGTGTTGGGAGATCGATCCATTACCCATATTATCAACGGAGACACGGTTTTACAATACTCCGGACCACAGATCGGCGGAGGTGTGGTAGAGCGTTATGACCCGAAGATTAAAATTGATGGCACGAAATTAACCGGTGGATTTATCGCTTTGCAAAGTGAAGGTCAACCTATTGATTTTCGGAATATCCAACTAAAAGCAATTGATAATTAAATAGTAATTTCAGGGGTTGAATTGATTTTAGTTCATAAAATTTTATTGGAATGAATAGAAGGGAGATATTGAAACACCTCAGTGCTATACCGATCGTAAGTGCCCTGCCCAACGAAACACTGTTCAAGAATATAGCTGGTAAAAACAGCAGTGTGAACGCAGCGGTCGAAGCTGGGGAAAACATCTATAACACGATTGGTGTCGATACCATTATTAACTGCCGGGGTACTTTCACCATTCTGGGAGGATCCGTGGAGAGGCCGGAAGTCAACAAAGCTATGGAGGCTGCGACCGGATATTTTGTTCAGTATGACGAGCTTGCATATGGTCTTGGTAAACGTCTGGCCGAATTAACCCAATGCGAGTGGGGAATGATTTCTGCCGGATGTGCAGCCGGCTTAAAACATTTTACCGCTGCATGTGTGACCGGAGGTAATCCTGAAAAACTGATCCGCATTCCGGATCTGAGTGGGTTTGAGAAAAACGAAGTCATCATACCCAGCCATTCAAGGAATGCCTATGATCATGCCATTCGGAATATCGGGGTACGGATCATCACTGTCGAGACTCCGGAAGAATTAGCAGCAGCGATCAGCGACCGGACTGCGCTTATATATATCGTAACCGGGCCATCCAATGACAAGGGACAACCCCTGTCGCTGGAAGTGATCGCAGAAATTGCAAAACCCAAAGGGGTACCGGTACTAGCCGACGCTGCAGCTGAAAACCTGACCATTCCTCCGGTACACTTAGCTCGCGGAGCTACGGTAGTGGCCTATAGTGGTGGCAAAGCGATTTGCGGTCCCCAATGTGCCGGTTTGTTGCTTGGCGATAAAGAAATACTGATGTCTGCATGGCAGGCAAGTTCACCACACCATGGTCCAGGCCGTGACAATAAGGTCGGCAAGGAAGAAATGTTGGGTATGCTGGCTGCTGTAGAGGCGTGGACCAAAAGAGATCATGACGCAGAATGGCAGCAATGGTTGTCCTGGCTGGACACGATATCACAAAAATTAACTTCCATTAATGGCGTTACTTCGGAAATAACCCAACCCAAAGGACTCTCTAACCACGCTCCGGTTTTACACATCAAATGGGATGCAGATCAATTCAATTTTACCGGTGAAGACGTTGCGGAGGAAGTGGCCCGAAATAAACCAAGGATAGCCATCGGAAGTCGTACCAACGACAGTATGACTTCAATCGCAATTACTCCCAATCAAATGCAACCGGGAAATGCCGAAATAGTAGCAGAAAGGCTTCACCAGATACTCACAGAAAAAAAATTAAAAACGGTGGAGTTGTCAGCACCAACTGTCAACTTAAGCGGACACTGGGATCTGGAGGTTGAATATTTCACCAGTAAAAGTCATCATAGTATTTTCTTGCATCAGGATGGAAACTGGATTACGGGAAAACACGCGACCGATTTTGCTATAGTCGATCTCATTGGCATGCTGGATGGAGAAAATCTAAAAATGAAAAGTAATGTCCGTCAACCAGGTGATGGAATTTCTTTTTTATTCACCGGAAAAGCATCGGATAAACAACTTAGTGGTTCCATTTTATTAGGTGAATATCTAACCGCAAAATTTACGGCGGAGAGGATGGAATATAAACATGAGAAAAAACCGATTTTTATTCCTGGAGGTCCGCCGTTGGCAACCTAAGTTCATTTAAAGCAGTTGATATCTTCGGTTTGTCGAACACTTTATGACAATCCGGAAATGGTATAATACTCTCTGCCGAAATACAAACAACCGGGGGCATGAAAACATAATTTCATGCCCCGCCAGATTTCTTCTATTTTAAGATCAAATACCCGATCATGCGAATCCTCATTCTTTTTTCCTTTCTGGTGATGTGTCTCTCTAGTACCGATCTGTTAATCTCCCAGACCTATGATCTTTTGCTTAAAGGGGGTCATGTAATCGATCCTAAAAACAGTCGGGATGGTATGTTGGATGTCGCTATAACGGATGGAAAAATTGCGGCTGTAGCTCCAAACATTCCTGCAGCTGACGCAAAAAAGGTCATTAGCGTACGCGGCCTTTATGTTACTCCCGGGTTAATTGACATGCATGTCCATGTTTTCAACGGGCATACTCCCGGTTCCTACATTGCTGACGGACCAACCAGCGTACCCCCGGATGGATTCACTTTTCGATCCGGGGTCACCACGGTGGTTGATGCAGGTTCTTCCGGATGGAAAAATTTCAGACAATTTAAGGAACAGACGATTGATCAGGCGCAAACCCGGGTTTTGGCGCTTTTAAACATTGTCGGAGTCGGAATGCTTGGAAGATTCGAAGAACAAAATATTGAAGACATGAACCCGGTGATGACGGCTCATATGATCAACCGACTGTATCCCGATATTTTGGTAGGTATCAAAGCAGCTCATTATTGGGGTGATTTTACCCAGGTCGACAAAGCCGTAGAAGCAGGAAAACTGGCTAAAGTACCGGTCATGGTTGATTTTGGCGAACATGAACCTCCCAATTCGATCGAGTCACTTTTTATGGAACATTTACGTCCGGGAGATATGTTTACGCATACCTACGCTAATGGACCTAAGGTGAGGGAAACCGTGGTGGATAGCAACGGTATAGTGAAGCCTTTTGTCTTTAAAGCTCAGGAGCGGGGAATCATCTTTGACGTAGGTCATGGCGGAGGAGCATTTACCTGGATTCAGGCAGTACCGGCGGTGAAACAAGGTTTCATTGCCGATGTGATCAGTACGGACCTGCATACGCAAAGTATGAATGCCGGTATGAAAGACCTGTGTAATGTTATGTCCAAGTTTATGGCTCTGGGCTTATCCATCCAGGACGTTGTATTGCGAACTACCTGGAATCCGGCAAAAGTAATTAGCCGGACAGAATTAGGCAATCTCGATATTGGGTCAGAGGCTGATGTGACCGTGCTTAACGTGCGCGAAGGTGACTTTGGCTATACGGATGTACGAAGATTAACGGTTGATGGTACGCAAAAGGTCGAAGCAGAAATAACTATTCGTGCCGGCCGAATCGTTTGGGATCTCAATGGATTGAGTACTGAAAAATACGATTGAATCTTTCTTTCCGTATTAACTCTTAGCCTGCTTGGCTCTGGTTAACATTTGGTCGATACCGCTGGTAAACTGCTCCACGGTAGGGGTATATCCGGTCTTACCAATAGCACTGATCTGGTACTTTCCGGTTGTGTCATCTTTGTCCAGGTCAAAAACCCAGACAGTAGGGAAACCCTGTACTCGGAAAGCTTTCTGCAAACCGGCATTTTGTTGCTGGATCTCGACTGGTGGTTGGCTCCGTCTGGGAAAATCCAACTCCAGCAATATGACATTCTCTTTTGCCCACTTCTGAAATTCATCCTGAGAAAAGACTGAGGCAGTAAGTCGCTTACACCATCCACACCAGTCACTACCGGTAAAATTGGCCATGATGGGTTTTCCGGTCTTCTTGGATTGTGCGTATGCTTCGTCCAAATTAACCAACCAACCCGGATTTCCGGCTTTGTATGATGAGGAAGCAGACTGACCAAAAGCAAGGCTAGCCGTCAAAAGAAAAGCAACAGTGAATATCAAATTTTTCATAATGTATGTTCTGCCCTAAAAATACAAGAATCAGACCATATAATCAATTCGCGATCTGTTTCTCCGACAAATAACGGTAATATCCGGAGTTTAGTTTCTTGTTTTTTACGAACCCCTTGTGATGTCAACCACTTTAATAGGCAATACAGGAAGACATTTCCCTAAATAACATGCTCCCTGAGCAAAGCCAGAAGTACTCCATTCGTCCAGCCAAACCCGTCCTGAACAGGATATTCACCCCCTCCTGCTTCGCTGTTCATATCCATTACATTATATTTTTCCAGTAGTTTGCCGGTTTCTGCGAAAGTATTCTCATTGAGATTGATCCACCGTTTTGCCAGTTCCTCTGCTTCCCGATGGAAACCATAATTAGTAAATGACTGATAAGCAATCCATTGCAATGGAGCCCATCCGTTTGGTGCATCCCATTGTTGTCCCGTCTGCATAGTGGTTGTAGATAAACCACCCGCATATAAAAGATGCTTCCGTGCATAAGCCACACAACGACTGGCCATCGCATCGTCTACCATAGATCCGAAAAGAGGAAACAAACCGGCTGCATGGATGGAAGGACTCTGTTCCTTTCTGACAAAGTTGTAATCAAAGAAATAACCTTCCTCCCCATTCCAGCAGAACCGGAATAACAGCTCCTGTCTGTTCCGGATAGCCGTCATTAAGTTATTAGCCTGAATCTCCTGACCATTCTGTCGATAGGCAGAAAATAAGGTTTTTTCCAACTTCAACAAACAAACATTCAGGTCCACGGGCACAATATGAGTAGTTTGAATAGTTGTTAGGTCTTGCGGATCCAGACACCACCTCGAACTAAAATCCCATCCGGATTCACAGGCTGCCCGCAAGTCAAGAAAGAGGTGCTCTTGTTGGCGTTCCGTCAGCGCGGCAAGGTGAATGTCTTCCGTATAACTTTCCTGACGAGGTACCGGATTATCATCGTAATAACGATTGAGAAACTTCCCATCTTCCATCCGGACAATCCTTCGGTAAGCCTTGTTGTCAAAATCGCAGTTAATCTGACCATCCATCCAAAAGGCATATTCCTTTTCCAGGGCAGGCAGGAAGGTTTGATAAACTTCATTGCCTTCGAAATCTGCCAGGAGCTCAATCATGAAGGCAAAGAAAGGAGGTTGCGAACGGCTGATAAAATAAGTACGGTTACCGTTAGGGATGTGCCCAATCCGATGGATCAAAAAGGCAAAATTCCGTACCATATTTTCAATCATGTCTATTCGACCGGAAACAGCAAGTCCTAATTGGGTAAAATAAGAATCCCAATAGTAAATCTCCTGGAAACGTCCACCCGGTACTATATAGGGCCGGGGAAGAGGGATTAATGAGCTTCCTTTAATAAACTGATCACCGGAGCGACTGAGTATGGCCCACAATTTTTCGATGTGATCTTCAACAGGTTCGGTCCGGTCACTGATAAAATCGGTGGCTCTCTGTGCAGGTACATCAAAATGATTAACTACAAATTCAAACAGGCTAAATGTGGGTTGGGAACGGGCGATGCTATATTTCCGGAGTATTTCCCGGGGATCTCTCTTAGGTATACAATCAGCAAAAGACTTCGAGTCATGAAAGATCCGGCTCAATTGAACATCCCGGAACAATTCTCCAAAAATTTCATCTGGTGTCTGAAACTCGGCCTCCATAACCCTAAATGTAATACAAAATGTAGTCGTCACTGCCTCCTAATCCGCACATATACCTAATTGGAAAGATGACAATAAAATTAATACTGTTCATTAGAAACCAACTATCACTTCTGAATCGGAGGGATAGCCTATTTTATCGGTCAGGCAATCAGACCAAACCATTTAGCGATAATTGGTCTATCCTTCGATATCCAGCAATCAGTAACGAAAGTCCCATGTAAAGAGATCTCTTCCATGACCACCAATTTTTGACGCATTTTTACAATCATTGCTGTGACCTTCCACTTAAATTCACAAAATCAAAAATTCAGATAATTCCAGAATTCTAAAACATTGCATCATGTCTATCAAACCAAAAACACCTGGCATCCATCATATGACGCTCCGCAGCAGTGATTATGAACGCTCAAAGAAATTTTATATTGATCAACTGGGATTTGATGTAATTCTTGAAAAGCCTGGTCTTTTTATATTTTTCGCCGGCAGCACCGCGATCGCTATCAGGGGTCCGGTAGAAAGTACTCCTAAGGAACCTTTTAATCCTTTTACAGTAGGTCTTGACCATGTCGCTCTTGGTTGTGATGACCGTGAAGAATTATTGCGTGTAGCAACTGCCTTAAACGACTCGAATATTACAAATACTGGGGTAAAAGTAGATGATACGCTGGGTAAAGAATACATTGCTTTTAAAGATCCGGATAGGATTTCCTGGGAGTTTTATATGGTGTAGGATATTGAGACGGAAGACCGAAGACGGAAGACGGAAAACCGAAGTCCGAAGAGAGCCAGGTCCTGACATCGACGAAGGAGATCGTCAGGAAAAGACGGAAGACCGAAGACCGAAGTGGGAATCTGAATTTAATAATAGAATAAAGAAGTTATGGAAAATAATAGTCGTAATGAAACCCTTCGTAAAATAGCCAGGACCTATGTTGTAGACGGTCTGGGAGCGAAAAATTTTGATGCCATCCCCTATCACGATCAGGTAAGCTTAAGAGCACCTCTCAATCCCGGTGGATCTCTCGTGCCGATCACTGGCAGAGAAAATCTACGGAGCTCCTGGTGGGCACCATTACCCACCTTAGTAAAAGGTACCTCTTTTATTGATTCATACGTAAATCAAGATGGATCTGGTGTTGCAGTGGAGTTTTACTGCGATATCATCCAACCAGCCTGCCGCCTTCGGATTATAGACCGGTTTAAAGTAAATGAAGATGGTAAAATCGTTGATCAGGAAAATTTTTTCGATCCGAGAGCGGTAACAAATCCCACTTAAGAGTTTAAAATAGATCCGCTCTGATGACTTCGGTTATTTAAAACCTTATCATGACTGATTCATACTGTTGAAATGTTGGGAAATAGGAGAACTGGTCACCATAATGTCCACTGATATCAAAGGGTACTCAGCTCATGCAAAATGATGAGTAAGCAGTTGTGCAATTGATCAAGTGGCATCACCGGTATTTTGAACAGTGCATACTGCAATATAGTAGCGAGGTAAAAATAGATCTGGTTTAACAATTCAACGAGAAATTGCTACCATTTCAACCCACCCTCTTCATTAAGCCGGGATTATTCATTAGGGTTTTGTCATGAAAGGCAGAAGTGCAATAAAGACGGGTGCTCCAGCGGTTTTGAGGGCATGAATGAGCGATTTGTGCCTCTAAGGCACAACGAAGATCTGGTAGATCTTCGAGCGAATGAACCGCTTGCGGATGGGAAAGCATGGTCACCATCATGCGAGCATCAAAAATCGATGATGTGCCCGTATTTGAAGCAATTCTGCCTTGTAATAGAAAGTCTAATGCATAATCCCGGTTAAGCCTAAAGTAGCGAAATGACTCCAGACATCACGCCTGAGTTTGCATTCAATTTCGATCATAAATTCTGAATGGCATGCACGAAAGAAACATTCGTTGGGCTAACTCCATTCGTCCTGCCAAAAGATTGATCATCTCATACTCGCGGCGTCATATCACACTGTAATCACCAATTGATTGAAACCGTTCTTATAGTTTCTCACTTTATTGACTATGTTTTCCTATACATCGAACGACCTCGATTTAAAGCTCCGGTATCAGCTCTAGGAGGCTGTTGAAATACCCAACTTGCGCCGATATATGTAAAATCACTTTTTCTGTAAAAAGAATTCAGCCGTTCTCGTCGTTTCTGACATTGTTGATCCTCAGTCAGTTACGACCCGGTATCTTCCTTCGTCTCGCCGTGTCAGAAAGCGACGATTTACGGCTTCAGCATCAATCTGAGTATTTCAATAGCCTCCTAGTATTTCTATAGTCTACTAGCAAAATGGCTATATTTGTATCGGACATGGCACTTTGATTACTACCCATCCAAAAAATACGGGCAGATAAGACCATAGTATTTTTTCTATTCGAAGGACAGATATCAATTGATAAAATAAATTTAGATACAAGGTTATGTGCGGAATTGTATGTGCATTCGAATTAAAGCAAAAGGCAGAAGATTTGAGACCCCAAATCTTAGAGATGGCAAAAACTATCCGCCATCGAGGACCGGACTGGAGTGGCATCTTCAACAACGAAAAGGCGATAATAGCACATGAACGACTAGCTATCGTTGATCCCGTCTCAGGCAAACAACCCTTATTCAGTGAGGACAATAAACTAGTCCTGGCGGCTAATGGTGAAATCTATAATCATAGACAATTACGTAAGCAGTTCGCTGGGAAATACAACTTCCAAACCGAAAGTGATTGCGAAATCATTCTTGCGTTATACCGCGAAAAAGGCGTCGATTTTGTAGACGAGATGAATGGCATCTTTGGATTTGTCATTTATGATGTGGAAAAAGACGAATACTTTGTGGCTCGCGACCACATGGGAATCATTCCTTTGTACGTTGGTTGGGACAAACATGGGACATTTTATGTGGCTTCGGAACTCAAAGCTTTGGAAGGCGTTTGTACTCAAATTGAACTGTTTCCTCCCGGCCATTACCTATTTAGCAGAGACGGTAAATTTGTCCAATGGTACAAACGTGACTGGACTGATTATCAAGCTGTAAAAGACAATGAAACAAGCATTCAGGCGATTAAAGAGGCTTTGGAAGCAGCAGTTCATCGGCAGTTAATGAGTGATGTGCCTTATGGGGTATTGTTGTCTGGGGGTCTGGATTCTTCAGTGACTTCTGCCATTGCAAAAAAGTATGCTCAAATGCGTATTGAATCTGATGATACGCAAGTAGCCTGGTGGCCCCAGTTGCACTCATTTTCCGTAGGTCTTGAAGGTTCACCGGACCTGGCTGCCGCTCGAAAAGTGGCTGATCACATTGGAACCGTGCATCATGAAATTAAGTTTACCATCCAGGAAGGGCTCGATGCAATTCGAGATGTTATTTATAAACTTGAAACATACGACATTACGACTATCCGGGCTAGCACTCCGATGTATTTAATGGCCAGGGTCATAAAATCTATGGGTATAAAAATGGTACTATCGGGCGAGGGTGCAGATGAACTGTTTGGTGGGTATTTGTATTTCCATAAAGCACCGAACGCCAAAGAATTTCACGAAGAGACGGTAAGAAAATTGGGCAAACTTCATATGTATGATTGTTTAAGAGCTAACAAAAGTCTGGCTGCCTGGGGTATTGAAGGGCGCGTGCCTTTCTTAGATAAGGAATTTATGGACGTTGCCATGCGAATCAATCCACAGGATAAAATGATTAACAAGGAGCGTATGGAAAAATGGGTGGTTCGAAAAGCTTTTGAAGATATGTTGCCGCCCAGTGTTGCCTGGAGACAGAAAGAACAGTTTAGTGATGGTGTTGGGTATAGTTGGATAGATACCTTAAAAGAGGTTGTGGCCAGGGAAGTAACCGACGAACAACTGGCTAATGCCAGATTCAAATTCCCATTGCAGACGCCGACAAATAAAGAAGAATTTTATTACCGTTCCATTTTCGCGGAACATTTCCCAAGCGACGCTGCCGCATTATGCGTTCCCCAGGAGGCAAGTGTAGCATGCAGTACAAAAATTGCTCTGGAGTGGGATGAGGCCTTTAAAAACATGAACGACCCCAGTGGTAGAGCTGTTGCCAATGTACATGATGATGCTTATATAAAAACATAGGTTAGTTGGGTATATCAAAAGCCTCTCGTAGCTATTGCTATGCTCGGTTTTGTTTCTACTGACGCTACTGACGCTTCGGTCAGCACCAGTTCGGTCAGCAAACGTCCGGTCAAGCATCCCAGATTTGATCTGACGAAAACTAAGATCATCACTAGTACCAGATACTTCGAAAAATGCAGCACAAGCGCAACAAAGATGCCGGAATTGACATCAATTTTTGACGCCGGATATCTACAGTAAGATTCCTTCGTCTCGCTGCGTCAGAAAAGACGATTTACGGCTTCAGGATCAAGCTGAGTATTTCCACATCCTCCTGACAATGCCTTGTTTTTTTTATCGAAGACTTTCTATCTTACTTATGCTTTTAAACGAAAAATCCATATTATGTCTGTGTCACGGATTAAGATATCGCTTTTCATTAACTATTTTGTTTTTGCGATTCTTCTGAATAGTGTTGGTACCGTCATCCTGCAGGTACAAAACAATTTCGGTATCAGCGAATCATCCGCAAGTATGCTCGAGGCCTTTAAAGATCTGAGCATTGCGATTACCTCTTTTCTCATTGCCAGTTATGTAGTGAAAATCGGATATAAGAGGAGCATGCTGATTTCCCTCGCTTTTATTGCTGCCGTATGTTTAATAATGCCTTCTCTACCATCATTCTGGATGACAAAAGTCCTTTTTGCCGCTACCGGTGTTAGTTTTGCCCTGATCAAAGTGTCTGTATTTGCTACGATTGGAATTATCACCAAAGATCGTCAGGAACACGTGAGTTTTATGAATTTCCTGGAGTCCTTTTTTATGATTGGTGTCCTTTCCGGTTATTTTATTTTTAGTTCTTTCGTTGATGATGAAAACACTCTTTCAACCGGTTGGTTTAAAGTCTATTATGTCCTGGCCGTCTTGAGTATAGCGGCATTTTTACTGCTTTGGTCATCCCCCCTGGATGAATCAAGAGTAAAACTGGAGAATAAAAACCAGTCTTTATCAGCGGATTTTTTGGACATGCTGGCTCTGATTGGCAAACCTCTGGTTTTACTATTTATTATTTCCGCTTTTTTATATGTACTTATCGAACAGGGAATTATGAGTTGGCTTCCGACTTTTAATAGTCGGTTTTTACATCTACCTTCTTCACTCAGTATTCAGATGGCCAGTATCCTTGCCGCAAGTACCGCACTAGGGCGATTTGTGGCAGGTTTTATTTCACAAAAAATTCACTGGTACACATTATTAAGCCTCTGCCTGTTTTTAGCGGGTGGTTTGGTATTAATCAGTTTACCGCTGGCATCCAACCTCGATGATCGTGTAATTACCGGCTGGTCGAATGCACCAATTGCTGCCTATATCTTTCCTCTGATCGGCTTTTGTCTGGCCCCAATCTATCCCGCAATTAATTCCGTGATACTTACTGCACTTCCTAAAATACAACATGCTCCCATGTCCGGTCTGATCGTTGTTTTCTCCGCACTGGGAGGTACCACAGGATCATTGGTTACCGGTTATTTGTTTGAACATTACGGAGGACAACAAGCATTTTATCTTTCTTTAATACCATTGACCACCATTCTTATCGTATTATATTTTTTCAAACGAAGTTCGGAGAAGGGTTAATTGTTTCGAATTGTTTAATCGTTTAATCGTTTAATTGTTTTGATGGAAGAAAAAATTGTAGGACTAATTCCGGATTTTGTGGAGGAGAAATTCTTTCCGGGAGAAATATATATCCGGGAAGGAAAGATCAGATCCATCACGAAAATGGAGGATACCGGATCTCGGCCTTACATTTTACCCGGGTTTATTGACAGCCACGTGCATATCGAAAGTTCGATGCTTGTGCCCTCGGAGTTTGCCAGGCTGGCGGTGGTACATGGCACGGTAGCAACCGTAAGTGATCCCCATGAGATCGCCAATGTTTGCGGGATGGAAGGTGTTCGTTTTATGCTTGAAAATGGAAAGAGAGTGCCATTTAAATTCTACTTTGGAGCTCCCAGTTGCGTACCGGCCACGACCTTCGAGACTGCCGGTGCCAGGCTCGATGTCGCTGATGTACATGATCTCCTACAAAATCCCGACATAAAATACCTTAGCGAAATGATGAATTTTCCCGGAGTTCTATCGGGAGATCCGGAAGTATTGCAGAAAATACAGATAGCAAAAAAACTCGGTAAACCGGTTGATGGCCATGCCCCGGGTTTGAGGGGCGCATCTGCCCGTCAATATATTGATGCCGGAATTTCAACCGACCATGAATGCTTTACCCGCGAAGAGGCACTGGATAAAATAAAGTCGGGTATGAAGATCATCATCCGAGAGGGCAGTGCGGCCAGAAATTTTGACACTTTAATTGACTTATTGCACGATTATCCCGACCAGATTATGTTTTGCAGTGATGACAAACATCCTGATAGTCTGGTCGAAGGTCATATTAATAAATTATGTTCACGAGCAGCAGACAAAGGGATCAGCATTTTTAAAATTCTTAAGGCAGCTTGTATCAATCCGGTTTTGCATTATAATCTGGAAGTCGGTCTCTTAAAAACCGGAGATCCGGCAGATTTCATTCTGGTCAAAAATTTAAAGGATTTTGAGGTCATCCGCACGTATATAAATGGTATCTGTGTCGCTGAAGAGGGGAAATCAAAAATTGAAAGACTGGAAATAAATCCCATTAATCAATTTAATATCGGACCTAAAAAAAAGAGTGATTTTGCTTATCCTTTTGCGGTTGAAAAAGGTCATATCGAAATCATCCAGGCATTGGATGGTCAATTGATCACCAACAAAATTATTAAACCGGTCGATGCGCTGATTAATAACAATGGTCATCTCGAAAGTAATCCGGAAGATGATCTGTTAAAAATTGGGAGTCGTAAACCGCTATCAGCAGGCTCCGGTTGCAAAGGCATTTATTTACAATTTCGGTTTGAAAAAAGGAGCATTGGCCTCGAGTGTAGCTCACGATAGTCATAATATCGTAGCGATCGGAGTAGATGATGATAGCCTTACTGAGGCTGTCAACCTGGTGATAAAACATCAGGGTGGAATCAGTTTCTATGCTTCTCCGGAAATCAATCGTGAGCATGACGTTCAAATGATCATACCGCTTCCGGTAGCTGGTCTGATGAATCCAGAAGATGGTTATAAAGTTGCCCATGACTATGAAAAACTTGACCAGCTTGTCAAAGTAGCCGGTTGCACGCTTTCAGCTCCTTATATGACCTTATCCTTCATGGCACTCCTGGTTATTCCCCATCTAAAATTGAGTGACCTCGGTCTTTTTGACGGAGACCGGTTTTCTTTTGTCGTTTAAAGTTCTCAACACCATAACACCATAAAGCCATAATATCACATCAGGATCTCTTTATTTGTATCATACTTTTGGCTTGATCCCCCGATGCTATCGATCGGGTAGGCGCCAGTACCAAAAGATCCCGTCATATTTGGCCGGGCAGGCAAGGCTGTAAGGCTAAGCCTAAAAATGGCAGAGAAAACCTAAATTCTAAAAACTCGCCCTGGTGTTGCGTCTTCGGGTTTGGGGTTGGTAGTCATCCGGGACTTTGCTCTTATTCGTTGTGTATGTCCTTGCGCTTGTTCGTTACAGCCTTGACGCTCAAGAGTCAGCATCTTTTAATTTATCTTGTACTTTTGGCTTGAACCAAAAGTACCAAAAGTTCAAGGCTTTAAGGCTAAGCCTAAAACCGGTGGAGAAAACCTAAATTCTAAAAACTCGCCCTGGTGGAGCGTTCTTCGGGTTTGGGGTTGGTAGTCATCTGGAGTCTTGCGCTTATTCGCTGGTGAAGGCTCATACAGTTTAGAATTTTTAACGGTTTTCTCCGCCGGTTTCTTAACGGCTTAGCCTTAAGGCCGATCTTAGACCTTTTTACAAAGGTCTTTGGTTAATCGTTGCGCTTGTGGCTGGGATCGTTGATGCTTATTTCGGAAGTCCGGGGGTTAATCTTCAATTCTACTCTTCAATTCAACAGTTCAACCATTCGTGCGATCTAAGAGCTCCCTTGCTGATTATCCCGTTCTTTTCGGGAGGAACAGTTAAACAATTAAACAAACAATTCCACAGTCAACAATTTTATTAGTCGTTGTCCTAATGGTGATGACGTTGATGCTCAGTGGTACAACAAAAGTAGAAAAAGTCCAGGAATAAAGACAGAACCACAATAATACCTGTCCATACTTTTGCATAAACATATTTCGATCCAACATCAGGAGCAACGCCATTCAAAGCCCTTTGTAGAAGGGCTGATTTCCGGCTTAGGATCCGGAAGTGGGGTACCCACGCAAAGTTGGAGCGTAGGATTTTATACAGCGGCATATGAAACCCTATTTGATTGTGGTGGAAATATTTAAAACCAGGTTGAGGGTCATCTTCCATATGAAGTAGCCTTATAAAATCCAGCGGAAACTTTACCAGTGGGTCACTGAGGATGCAAGCCGGCGGTTTTGTCAAACTTTTGCCGCCAAAAGTTTGCCCCACCTGAGGTGAAAAGCATTATGGATTATCCTGGTTTCTTTGGAAAACCACAACACCACAACACCACGCCTCACCCACACCACCACCATAAAACCATTCGATGCGATGATAATAATCGATGATTATCTGGTTTTTTCGGAAGAAACAATTCAACAGTTAAACCACACTTCACACCCACACCATAATGAACATTATCACTATATTGCCAGATTGATTTAATCTGAAATCATGGAAAACCCCCGATTACATCTGGCAGAGCAATTCGTATTGTTTACCCGCAAGAATTTGTTTCTCACCGGTCGAGCTGGTACCGGGAAAACGACTTTCCTCCGAGCCGTATTAAATAAAACCCGGAAGAAGTACATGATCGTCGCACCCACCGGGGTGGCGGCCATTAATGCAGGCGGTATCACGATCCATTCTCTGTTTCAGTTTCCACTTACTGCTTTTACACCAGATAATGAGGCAACGGATTACAATCTGGCAAATAACCGGTTTG
>JBGTCB010000245.1:0-21280 GCA_041748995.1 Saprospiraceae bacterium
CAGCCCGATCTGGAAGATCAGCAATATAGCATTGGCAGACAGGTGAAACCGGAGGCAAGGCTGGATATGATAACCCAATTTGCTAAGGCGGATGTAATTCCTACCTCCATGATTGATGTATCTGACGGATTATCGTCTGACCTTATGCATATCTGCAAAAAATCGGGTCTGGGTGCATTCATTGAAGAAAGCGGTGTGCCGATACATCCCCAGGCTCAGGAGCTAGCAATAAAGTTTAAATTAGACCCCATTACTTGTGCACTTAGTGGTGGTGAAGACTACGAACTACTTTTCACCATAGATCCCCGGGATCTGCCTAAAGTAAGATTGATGGCTGATATTTATATAATGGGTGAGATGGTTGACGAGTCCGAAGGTGTGAAACTACACACCATAGGGGGTAATATCCATGAACTTAAAGCCCAGGGATGGACGCATTTCTGAATGGACGACAGCGACCATCATCAAGAATTGGACGGGTTCCGGATATGCTATACGATGAGGTTACTAAATGGTTTAACTTGCCCGGTCATTGGGATCAGATTATCTTCCTAACCATGTCCGGCGATAAAAGATTACTTAAATTGCTATAGTTTTTATCTCAAATTAAGTCCATGCATACCCGTAGAGAATTTTTAGAGTCGCTGATGAGCTTTACCTCCGCAATGATGCTTCCCTGGCCCGACTCGGGTAATCCCGGCCATCAGAGTACTCGTGATCGCCTGGGTCAACTCTTGCCCCTCCGCAAACTGGGGATTACCGGAATTGAAGTCACCATGCTGGGAGTGGGTGGTTATCATATCGGCTGGACAACGGAAAAAGATGCTCAGCAGGTGATCGAGCGGGCGATGGAACAAGGTATTCGCTTTTTCGATTCTGCATACAGTTATGGTGACGGCCAAAGTGAGCGGCGTTATGGTCGGTATCTGACTCCTAACTACCGCGAACTGGTGTTCATCATGAGTAAAAGCACAGCCACCAACTATCGTGATGCTCGCCGGGAGTTGGAAGAATCGCTGCGTCGCTACCGGGTAGACCACTTGGATCTGTGGCAGATACATGCCTTGTCTTCTCCCGAAGATACAGATGCCCGTATACAAAACGGAGTTTTGCGACTTGCCGAAGAAGCACTCAAAGAAGGTAAAACCCGATTCGTTGGTTTTACAGGACATGCCAGCCCTTATGCCCACCTGCGGATGCTTGAACAGGCTGGTGGAAGTGGTATTCTCTCTACTCTCCAGATGCCCGTCAATCTGGTAGATGCCGCCAGTGAGCATAGTTTTGTCCAACTGGTCATGCCAAAAGCCATAGAAGCCGGAATGGGGTTGCTCGCAATGAAAACCCTCGCAGATGGTCGGTTTTTTAGTAAAAAGGTGATGGAATCCCGCACTGTCTGGGAAAGTAAAAATTCAGTTATCCCAATGCAGATCGGATTAGATGATGCAATTCATTTTGCCTGGACCATGCCTATCAGTACCCTGATTACCGGGGCAGAGACCGAAACATTGCTCCGGGAAAAAGTTGATCTGGCCAGGAATTTCATGAGCCTGGGCAAAAAAGACTATAGTGATCTGATTGCAAAAATGACGCCTTTTGCAGAAGAGGGGCAGATTGAGTATTATAAATCTTAGGCAGTCCATTTTTCAACCTCGACGCCAAGTGTCCAGGAGGCGGGGATACTCAGGTTGATTCTGAAGATCGTCGTCTCTGGCGCGGCGATACGAAGGAAGCTTATGTAGATTTCCGGCGTCAAAAGTTGATGCTAATCCCGGTTAGATGCGCATCAACAATTTGACGGGATCCTCCAGCAGTTCTTTCACCTTTACCAGAAAAGTCACGGACGTACTTCCATCAATAACCCGGTGATCGTAAGAAAGAGCTACATACATCATTGGCCGTACTTCGACCTGACCATCAATTGCTACCGGTCGTTGCTGGATGGTGTGCATTCCCAAAATGGCTGACTGGGGTTCATTTAGGATGGGAGTACTTAACAAGGACCCAAATATACCTCCGTTGGTGATCGTAAAGGTCCCTCCCCGCATCTCTTCAAGGGTGAGTTTTCCAGTCCGGGCTTTTTCTGCAAGATCTTTAATTTGTAACTCCACTTCATGAAAATCGAGAGCCTGCACATTGTGAACAGGAGGTACTACCAGACCGGTAGGTGTTGAAATAGCGATCGAGATATCGACATAATCATGATAAATCAGGTCTTCATCGTCCAGAAAGGCGTTTACCTGCGGCATCTCCATCAGTATTTGAGCACAAGCCTTGGCAAAGATCGACATGAAGCCCAGTTTAATACCGTGTTTAGCGACGAAAAGATCCTGGTATTTTTTTCTCAACTCAAGAATTGCTGTCATGTCCACTTCATTAAAAGTGGTCAGCATAGCGGTACTATTTTTTGCTGAAACCAGCCTGCTGGCAATGGTGCGTCTCATACGGGACATCTTCTCGCGTCGTTCATTCCGCGTACCTGAACCGGAGGTGACGGCCGGTGGTGATGAAGTGACCGGTGCGGATGGAACGGTTGGTTTTGCTGCTGCTTTCACCACATCATCCTTGGTAATTCGACCATCCTTGCCAGTTGGAGAAATCTCAGTTGCCTGGATATTTTGTTCCTTCATTATTTTTGCTGCTGCCGGAGAGGGATGTCCGGAGGCATAACTTTCATTAGGTGTTTTATCGGCAGGCTCCGGAGCTGGTGAGTCTTTGACTTCGACATCCACAATTTTCGCCTCCTCCGGTTTCTCTTTGGGTTGTCCTTCGGGTTTGGCAACACTGGTATCAATTTTAGCAACCAAAGCACCTATCGGCAGGTCAGCACCCTGTTCGGCTACCCAAATGAGCTTCCCTGCAGCTTCTGCCGGAAATTCGAGGGTGGCTTTGTCTGATTCGAATTCGCAAATAGGCTCATCTAAAGCAACATATTCGCCATTCCCCTTTAGCCATTGAGATAAAGTGACTTCATTGACCGATTCACCAATGACTGGCACCTTCATTTCCACTAAACTCATATGTCCTGACCTGGTTTAATTTAGCTGTCAAAGGTATGATGTTTCAACCAGAGTTTCCCGTTGTTCGAATTCTGTATCCGGGAAATTGTTTAGAAGGACTCACCGGGGAGGCCGGAGAAACAACGCTACGATGCACCAATGAATTTAGAAGGATCGTTTTCTAAACCGTCTCTCCCTTTAACTTTTCGGCATTTTCAGCTACCTGCAAACCCTCTAAAATGGCTTCCAGGTCTCCTTCCATGATACGGTCAAGGTTGTAGAGCGTTAAGTTGATCCTATGGTCAGTTACTCTGTTTTGCGGGTAATTGTAGGTTCGAATTTTATCTGAACGGTCACCGCTCCCAACCAGTGATCTTCGTTTAGAGGATTGTTCACTTTCGTATGCTAATCGCTTCGTTTCGTAAATCTTTTGATATAATCGCTGAATGGCAATTTCACGGTTCTTGATTTGGGATCTCCCATCGGTACTTTCAGCCACAATGCCGGTTGGTAGGTGCGTAAACCGGACACCGGATTCCGTTTTATTGACATGTTGACCACCGGCACCACTGGAGCGAAAAGTATCTACTTTCAAGTCAGATTTCTTAATATCCACATCCTCCATTTCGAGTTTGGGCATGACCACCACGGTAGCGGCTGAAGTATGAACCCTTCCCTGGGCTTCGGTGACAGGTACCCTCTGGACCCGATGAGCCCCTGATTCAAATTTTAGTTTGCCGTAAACATTGTGTCCGGAAACCTCCAGCACGATTTTACTATATCCACCCACGGTACCTTCATTCACCTGCAGAATCTCCTGCTTCCAATCCTGATTTTCAAAATACTTAGTGTACATCCGGTAAAGATCTCCAGCAAAAATGGAGGCTTCATCCCCACCTGTGCCAGATCTGATCTCGAACACGACGTCTTTGGGATCATCAGGATCTTTCGGTATCAGGAGATATTTGAGCTGTTCTTCCAAATCCTCCTCCAAAGTTTCTAGCGATTCTATTTCGATCCCAGCCATCTCCCGCATTTCCTGATCCGGATCTGTCAGGTGCTGCCTGGCTGATTCAAGGTTGGCTGTGACATTCTTATATTCTCCAAAAACAGCCATGATCTCCTTCAGGTCTTTATACTCCTTGTTTATCTTTGAAAAGCGAGGCATGTCCGAATGTATTTCGGGATCGCTCATCTGTTCTTCCAGGTGCTTGAAATGGGCTTCTACTTCTCCCAATTTTTCTAACATATGACCATCATTAAATTATTCCATACCTGGTTGTCAGGAGGCTTGGAGAATCACTATTCATAGTCAGGCGAAATACCCTGAAGTCAGGAGTGACACACAGGTGCATTATCATTCTGAGAAAATGTAATGAATTCAGCTAATGTTGTATTCTGATTTTGTCCTTGATGCTTTGGATGAATTCGGGCGTGACCTTTGGTCGAACAACATTACCCCGAACAAAATCTCTGAAATTGCGTTCATTTTTCAACAAGCGCTCATAATCCGGATTGTCTTTGATTTTACTCATGACTTCCTCTTCTCCTTCTTTCGATAAGGCTTTGTCTAGCATCATATCTACTTTTTGTCTAAAGTCTTTGAAATCATTGGGAGCACGCATGACACTGGTTTTACTCGTTTATAATTAGTTCTTTCAACAGGTATTAGCATTCAGCGGTAAAAAATAATAAACTTTCCTTATTCACTTTCATCATTCTTTTCGCTCCTTCCTCTTTTATCCTGAAAGCCCAGGGACTCAGCATATTGCTTGAGCTTATCTTTTAGCATGTTTCTGGCACGGTGCAATCTCGATCGAACTGTGCCAATGGGTATATCTATGATTCTGGCGATCTCTTCGTAGGTAAATCCTTCTACATCACATAAAAGGATAACCGTTCGAAAGTCTATGGGTAAGGAATTGATGGCGACTGTAACTTCATCTCCCAGGAGATTTTCAAAAATCTCTATTCGTAGGTCCTGATATTCGGCAATACTGCTATCATCCTTATCCTGATATCCAATGAACTCCTCAAAATCAACCTTAGTCGGACGTCGACTTTTCTTCCGGTATTGGTTGATGTAGGCGTTATTCAGAATTTTAAACAACCATGCCTTTGCATTCGTTCCTTCTACGTAAGAATTAAGCGCCCGGTATGATTTCATGAAAGTCTCCTGTACGAGATCTTTCGCATCTTCTTCATGATAAGTAAGATGGTAGGCAAACGTTGTCAAGGCATCAACATGAGGTAACAACTCCTTTTCAAAAAGATCGTCGCGTCCTTTATTTGTGTCCTTTTTCTCCATTGGGCGGCTAAATTAGCCCAAATAAATTGAAAATCTTTGAGATTATCTCTAAGATTAGTAGGCTCAAAGGTGGATTGCCAATTTGTAAGTTAATTTTATTTGTTCAATTGAAGCGCATGCAAAGTGAGTTGGAGGCAGAAAAAGGATTGGTTTGTCTCGAAGTACAGGGAGTACGGCTAACATTGCATCCCGATCGGGCAGTGTTTTGGCCGGCAAAATCTTTACTCATCGTAACCGATCTCCATCTTGGAAAGATACAGCATTTCAGAAATTCTGGTATCTACCTGCCTAAAATTGCATCCTTTGACAACTACGAAAGATTGTCTGGTTTACTCCTCGAATTCCTACCGGATACCCTCCTGATTATGGGTGATCTGTTTCACAGCAAATACAATCAGGACTGGATAAACTTCTGCGAACTGCGAAACTCCTTCCCGGATATCCAATTTAGATTGATCCCAGGTAATCATGATATCCTTGACAGTGATCTGTTTATTAAAAACGATGTCGATATTTATAAAGATGGCCTGACACTGGACCAATTTCATTTTTCGCATTATCCGATCGAGACTCCCGGTCTTTACAATTTCGCCGGCCACATCCATCCTGGTATCCGACTTGTGGGAGACGGTTTACAATCCCTCAGGCTCCCTGCTTTTTATTTTGGAGTAAAACAAGCACTGTTACCATCTTTTGGGACTTTTACCGGAATGTCACTCATCAAACCTGAACAAGGTGATCAGGTGGTGGTCATCTCTGAGGATGGATTGGTTAATATTATTGGTACTTAAACCCGGATTAACTAATCTGGCGATCCCGGCAGTGTTTCATTTATTTAACTGGATTTTCATTCGTTCTATCCTGGCAATGATCTTTTCCGTACTCATTCGTTCCCGCATTCGATCTACAATAATTGGAAAGGAAAATGGTGTGGGCATGGGTGTTTTCATCAATTTAATTTCCTGAGTGCGAATACGATCCAGAGCAGCTCTGAGCCGTGCTTCCTCCAATTGAAAGACCAACGGTTCATCATAGGCCTGTAAGTAGAGCAGATTATCGGGATCGTAATCTCTGAATACTTCAAATAGAAGACTGGTCGAAGATTGCAGGTGTTTTTCCTTCTTATAACGACCGGGGTATCCTTTGAAGACCATGCCGGCAATCGAAGCAATGTCCCGGAAACGCTTGCGTGCCATTTCAACCGCATTCACACTCGCAAGGATATCCTGTTGTAATAGCCGGGTATGAAAAAGCTCCTTTCCCAGGGCTTCCTCGATAGGTATCTCCTGATCACTCAGAAGTTCAAACCCATAATCGTTCATAGCTATAGAAAAGGTCATTGGTTTTAATTGCCCTATACGATAAGAAAGTAAAGCTCCCATGCCCTCATGTACAAAACGCCCTTCGAATGGATACATGACCAGGTGAAATCCCTCCCGATCCCTAAATGATTCGATGAGAAACTGATCCTGCCGCGGAATAATAGAATATTTTTGCTGTGCTTCAAACAAGGGATGCAGTGCAGCTACTTCGATGTCTTTCTCCCGATCAGTGACATATTCATCCAGCTTCAGACGGATCATGGCTGACAGTTGTGAGGATAAGGGCATCCGACCTCCGAGCCATGATGGGGTCCTTCCATCCTTTGAACTGGATTTCCGAACCAATACGACATTTTCTCTGATCCGAACTAACTCCAGACTCTTCCCGGCAAACCAGAAACGGTCACCCGGATTCAGTTTGCTGATGAACCACTCTTCAATATTGCCCAGGCTCTTGCCGCTGAGATATTTCACCATCATGGCACTGTCACCTACGATAGTTCCGATCGACAAACGATGCCGGATAGCTACAGCTTTTTCAGTGACCCGGTACAGACCGTTCTTATCTCTTCCCAGTCGCTTATATTCATCATAGGCTTCCAGCTGACCTCCCGATACGGTAAATGCCAGGGTATCATGCCATTCCTGGTCGCTGATGCTTTGATAAGAGAAAGTTCCCTGGATTTCATTCCTAATCTCATCGGCATTAAATCCCTCAGAGACCGCCAGTGTCACCAGGTACTGCATGAGCACATCAAAACTCCGGATGAACGGTATCCGATCTTCCATGATATCCCTCTTAATTGCCTCCTTTAAAGCCGCGCCTTCTACGATTTCCAGCGAATGGGTCGGCAAAAAATAAATTTTGCTGGTAGCACCCGGCATATGCCCACTTCTACCTGCTCTTTGCACAAATCTGGCAACTCCTTTAGGACTTCCGATCTGAATGATCGTATCAACCGGGCGAAAATCTACGCCCAGATCGAGGCTCGAAGTGCAAACCACCGCCTTGATTTTTTCTTCGTGAAGTGCATTCTCGACCCAATCGCGAAGCTCACGGCTCATTGAGCCGTGATGCATGGCTAACCGACCAGCCAGATCAGGGGAAATATCAAGCAACTTCTGATACCATATTTCGCACTGACCCCGGGTGTTGGTAAAAAGGAGGGTTGAACGACTCTGATAGATAATCGGAATGACCTGCTCGATCAACCGTATGCCTAAATGTCCCGTCCAGGGAAAAGTCTCTATTTCATTGGGAATAATCGTTGTTATCTCGATTGCTTTTCTGACTTCACTTTTGATCAGATGTAACTCTCTGGTAGCATCCATCACCCAGTTGCCAAAGAGCACTTCAAAAGCTTGCGGCATATTACCGATAGTAGCTGAAATTCCCCAGATCTTAAGCTGAGGTAGCAGCCCTTTCAATCTGCTAAGGGCAAGCTCCATCTGCACCCCCCTCTTTGATCCGATCAATTCATGCCATTCGTCAACCACAATTGCCTTGACATCTGAAAAAAACTGGGGATAACCTCTTGTGGCTAACAAGAGATGGACCGTTTCCGGCGTGGTGATCAAAATTTGTGGAGACTTTTCCAGCTGCGTCTTTCTTTCCTGAGTAGAGGTATCACCGGTCCGAACAGCTATTTTCCAGTCCAGACTCATTTCTTTTGCTGCTAATTCTCCTGCATGCTGGATCTCTTTCGAAAGGGCACGTATCGGCGTGATCCAGATTACCTGAATTTGATTTTCCTTAGGATGTGTCCGCAACCCTTCCAGCAGAATGGGTATCATTAACGAATAGGTCTTACCACTGCCTGTCGGTGCGTTGACGATACCAGAATCTCCCCTCAGGTAGTTTCTCCAGGTTTCCAGCTGAAATGGAAATGGCTCTCTTCCCAGACGCTGAAACCAGTCGATCGCAGGAGTGATCAAAGCATTAAAATCAACCATGACTAAACGAGATGGAACGTAAATTAATTAACTTTATAATAGACAAAAGACGAATGCAGATGTTTCGATACTTAACTCTCTTTATTCTATTGGGGTTCAATATTCCTCTAAATGCAAACGACCCGGAAGAGCTGGGAAAAGTTGAATGGTATCGCGATCTGGAGGAGGCCCAAGTAGCTTCCGAGAAGTGGAAAAAACCCATACTCATTCTTTTTCAGGAAGTACCGGGTTGTCTTACATGTAAAACGTATGGTAAAGTCGTCTTAAGTCATCCACTTATTGTGGAAACCATTGAGACCTATTTTATTCCACTAGCTATATACAATAACCGGCGTGGAAAAGATGCCACGGTACTCAACTACTATCAGGAGCCGAGTTGGAATAATCCGGTGGTGCGTATCATTGCTTCAGATAAATCAGATGTCCTACCCCGTCTCAATGGAGACTACACACCTTCCGGACTGGTAGATTACATGATGCGCGGTATGCAGAAATTGGGATACCCTGTACCCGATTATCTGCCATTGCTGTTTGAAGAACTGTCGGCTAATGAACGAGGGGTTGAAAAAACTACCTTAAGTATGTATTGCTTCTGGATGGGAGAAAAAGAATTAGGGAAAATTGACGGCGTCATCCGGACCGAGGCCGGATTCATGGACCATCAGGAAGTAGTCAATGTTTATTTCGATCCGAAAATCGTGTCTTTTGAAGAAATTCTTCAAAAAGGCCAGGTTGCAAAATGCGCTGACCGCGTTTATGTCCGTGATGATTCAGAGAAAATAAAAGCACACCGGAGTTTGGGCACAGAAAAGGTTAAAGAAGCCGGCAATTTTAGATTGGACAAAGAACCTAAATATTATCTAAATCATACAAACTACAAATTCGTGCCTATGACGCCAATGCAGGCAGTTAAAATAAATTCTTTAATTGGAGAAGGGAAATCTCCGTTGCATTTGTTATCTCCCAGACAACAATTAATGTTTAATTATCTTCAGAAGAATTCATCGGCCACCTGGGCTTCTATGGTTAATGATACGGAATGGGAAAATAAAGTCTTTGAGGCCTGGCAAGCACTGGGATATCGTTCGTGAGAAATGGTCTTTGTGCTTGGACTCAGAATATTTGGATCAGGATGTTGACAATTCAAATTCAGGAAAAATACACTTAGGGGCACCTCTATTAACCCCGTTCATGGTAAAAACAATTTTCTTCGAAAAGCTATTCAATAATATACTTAGAGGTGCCCTATCTATATAATTACAAAAAAGATCGACTATTTTATTCATTCCAGCCAGCCACACCACCGGATACAATAAACTTCATCACATCACCGGAATTAATATTCACCGGTTTGACATTTTCTTTTGGCACTATAAATAATTCACCAGAGAAATTATAAGAATGAGGAAAATAAACAGCAACCTTGCCACTGATATTTAAAAGGTCGAGATCCTCTTCGGTCAGGAATCCCAATTTTTCTAAATTGGAAATCGGATTAACCAGCACCAGGACCGGAACATTAAATTTTTTCTTCTTTCCAACCACCGCTGAAAACAAGTCACTAAAGGCCGAATAGATCATGTTGAGCAGGGGTACTTTATGCAATAATCGCTCAAAAAGCGCTTTAAGTGGCCGGGCGATAATGGTCTGACCTAAAAATCCAACCAGGATCAGCACAAAAACCAGCAGTAATAAGCCTAATCCCGGAAATTCAAACCCGAATAATTCAATCAATGTTTGTTGCAGGAGGCCGTCAACAAAACTAAAGATTATATAAATAATATAGCCGGTCACTGCCAGGGGGGCGATATATACCAGTCCCTGAAGAAAATAATTAAGTAGCTTTTTCATTGGTGCGTTTTATGAATTTTTAATACCGAATTAAGAGCTATCCAAGGCATGATCTGTTTGAATGAACTTCTCATCCCAATCATGATTCCAATGCCTGGTTACAGAAAGCCCAAAGTTGGGAAACGTTTGCATTGCCTTGATTAGAAACCCCAGAATAATTTCATTACCCATACTTTAGCAGAATCTCCCTGAGATCCTGCAGGGTATTTGCCTGCCTGGGATTTTTGTCCTTTCGCCAGCGATGCATCCTGGGAAATCGAAGCGCAATGCCCGACTTATGGCGGGTACTGTGCTGTATACCTTCAAACGCGATTTCAAAGACCAGGTTGGGCTGTACTGCCCGCACCGGACCAAACCGCTCCAATGTGTGGTGCCGGACATACCGGGTGATCTCCAAAAATTCTTCGTCTGTCAATCCTGAATAGGCTTTGGCAAATGGCACAAGCTCATTATTGTTCCAAACTGCAAAGGTGTAATCTGTGAACAGGTTGGCACGGCGTCCATGACCCTGCTGCGCATACAAAAGGACCGCGTCAATAGTGAAAGGATCGATTTTCCATTTCCACCAGTCACCGCGTTTCCTGCCACTTTTATATTCAGAATCAAGCCGTTTTAGCATAATACCCTCACTGGAATGGTCTCGTGCCTGCATACGCAGCTGATCCAATTCCTGCCAGTGTTCAAAATCTACAGTCGGCGATAATCTGATCATTGAAGTGGGCTGATTCTGAACTACTTCTTCCAGCATACTGCGGCGTTGGAACATTGGTTTGGAGCGAAGATCTTCATTCTGATATTCCAGCAGATCATAACACATCATGATCACCGGTGTGGTTTCCATTATTTTCCTGGTCACATTCTTCCTTCCGATCCTTGTCTGAAGATGTTGAAAATTCATAGGTAACCCGTCTTTGAAAGGCAGGATCTCCCCATCCAAAACGATTGAATCAGGCAGGACATCAACCAGGGAATGAAATTCCGGAAAGCGGTCAGTCAGGAGATCTATACCTCTTGACCATACAAAAATATTCCCCTGCCGGCAAATCAGCTGTCCCCGGATGCCATCCCACTTATATTCAGCCTGCCATTCTCCCGGATCACCTAACTGATCGTAATCAACGTCCAGGGCATATGCGAGATAAAAGGGATATGGCCTCGAAAGATCTTCCTCTTCATGCTTTTCGAAGACCAGATCCTCAAAAGTAGTTTCCAATGGAGACCAATTGCCCATCAATCGATGAATAAGGATGTTTTCATCAATTGAAGTTGCTCGCGCTAGAGCCCGGGTCATTAGTTTCTGTGATACCCCTATTCTGAAACCTCCGGTAATGATCTTATTGAAGATAAATCGCTCCCTGTAATCCAGTTGTGACCATGCCTCTGTGATGGTATGCTTTTTCACATGCTCTTCCTGGTCATATAGCTGCAATAAAACATCAATCCAGTCGGAAAGTGTCTTGTCAGATACCTTTACCGGTTTAGGCAACATCAGTGCAATCGCTTCCGCCAGATCACCGGTGATATGATAGGATTCTTCAAATAGCCAGAGGGGCAGTCCGGCAGCTTCTGACGCCCAGTTTCGTAGCAGCGTCGTGTTTACCGATCTTTTCGGTCTTTTGTGTGACAGTAATGCAATGGTCCATAAGCGGTCTTTTTCAGGGGCTTCTTTGAAGTACTCTGTCAGCGCTGCAACCTTGGTATTTGTCCGGGTTGTCTGGTCAATTGATTCAACTAATGAGGCAAATCGCTTCATTCGGTATCATGATTTTCGCTATCAGAATGCTCTTCCTGCCCTCCTTCAAAGGGTGTTTTGACAATCTGTGCATCATAACCCTTCTCCACCAGCCATCGTCTGAAGATATCGGTATATCCATGGGTAACGAAAATCCTGTCTGCCTCGGTTTGTACAATGGTCTCATTCAGCCCTGTCCAATCAGCATGGTCGGAGAGGACAAACCCCCGATCGGAACCACCTCTCCTCCGGGCGCCTCTCAACTGCATCCAGCCCGAGGCCCCACCTATGGAAACATCTTTAAACCTGCGCATCCAATTGGTATTGGTCGCACCCGAAGGTGCCAAAACAATAGCAGTTTCCAATTCAGGTTTGGGTATATCCTCTGTAAAATGTCGGGTGAACGGCAGGACAACGCCACTCTGTTCAATGACCATATTCATCTGATGAATCGCTCCATGCGTATAAACTGGTCCGATGGAAGTATCAAGACCCGAAAGGAGGCGTTGAGCTTTACCAAGAGAATATCCGGTCAGTAAACTGGTCACTTTGTTGTCCCTGTTTAGTTGCCACCATTGGTTTATCTGTTCAAAGATCGTTTTCTGTGGCAACCAGGAGTAGATTGGCAGGCCAAAAGTGCACTCGGTAATAAAAGTGTGACATGGCACAGGCTGAAATTGACCACTTATTCCATCGTCCTCCGTCTTATAGTCACCGGACACAACCCAGACCTCGCCCTTGTATTCTATCCTGATCTGTGCCGAACCAACAATATGACCTGCGGGCAGGAAGGTAAATTTGACACCGTCTTGATTGACTTCTTCTCCAAATGCAACGGATTGGATATTGATATCTCCCAGACGATGCCGAAGGATAGGCTTGCTTTCATGTGTGCAAAGGTATTTCTGATGACCCCATCTCGAATGGTCCGAATGACCGTGCGTGATCAGAGCTCTTGGCACTCTCCGCCATGGATCAATGTACACGTCAGCAGCCGGAACATAAAGACCTTCTTTTCGAAATTCGACCAGAGGCATTTTAGGTCAATCTATGATGATGCATCGCCATGAATCACTAACATACTAAGCAGTAACTAAAATTCCTTTTTTATCAGATGACCTCTTTTCACGAAGTAATAAATAAGCTAATGCCAAATAAAGCAGGATAAATCCAATGTTACTAATCCATTTACTGGTAGTAAATAATTGGGATTTGTATCGCAGTTCAATAGTATGCAATCCCTTCGGAATAACCACTGACTGGATCGCATGGTTCGTCTTGTAGACATGATCAACAGGTTCACCATCTAAAAACAGTTGTTGAATTTTGGGACTGTAAGTCTCAGACATGACAAATAACCCAGGATTTTCCGTTTCTACCGTGTAGACAATTTTATTGAGATCAAATGAAATAATATCCACTTTCGATCGGGATGCGGGGAATGTTTTTTGTTTCGGTTCCTCTTCCAGAATGGCTGTTCTTCTGGCATCAAAAGCCGGATTGTTGATCATGCGCATCCGGGCGATATCGTCTTTTATAACCTGATAACCATCAACAAAAAAAGCCCGCTCTTTATTGAATTTGTACCGGTAAAGGTAACTGCTTCTCGCAGGATCGGTTATTTCAAAACTGAGTCTATCATTTTCAATCGTACGTTCACTGACAACATATTTTACATTCATGAAATCGAGAACATTCCAGTTGATCCGATTTTTTCCATCGATTCTGTGATACAAATTATTAGTCATCAGTTCATACATCGTAGTATTCATCTGCATATCATATCCTCCTCCAATAGTTTGTATGTGAGCTGGCAAACCGAAGTTCTGATTGCTTAAGGCAAAAACCCGGTACACCAACGGATCATTTTTGAGCAATACGGTAGTCTGGGTATCATCAAGATAGTATCTGGCAAAATCACGTTGGCTGATGGCTTCATCGCTATATCGATTCCAGACAATACCCAAATCCACTACTGTCAACAACAATAAAATCAGTACGGCTACGCTTACTTCCATTTTCTTTTTCACCAGCAACCAAATTATGGTAAGAAATACCATAGCTCCGGCTACATACCAGAGTAAATCTGAAAAGTACATACCTCGCCTTGCCTCGACCAACATATCGGTCACCCCTTCCTGATATTTTTCAGTGGAATTGATAAAAGTAAAAACATTTCCCACGAGAAATAATAACGCTGCAATACCAGCCAGCAACCCTGTCAGCCTGATAAGCTCTTTTATTTCGTCCTTCCCAAAATCACGCATGGCCCGAATGCCATAGACCGCCAGAATGGAAGTCAAAAAATACACCATGGACATACTGGTCGTCGGAGTTCGGAAATTCGAAAAGAAAGGGATAAAACGATAGGAAAAAGAATAGACTGCCCCGGCAAAAGTACCCATGGACCAAAGCAACATCAGAAGTAAACCCAGCACCAACTCCCAACGGAAAGGGTTTTGATTCCAACGGAAAAATCCCAGCAAGGTGAGAAAAAAGACAGTGATGCCCATGTAATAATAGGAGCCGTTGTAAGGGCTATGGCCCCAGTAGGACGGGATAAAATCCTGCTTAAAGCCAATGGATCCGGCTTTCGAATAAGCCTCACTCGATGTGCCACCCTGAGCTCTTCCGACAATCAGAGTTAGCAATTCCCGGGGTTTAAATGACCAGTTGCTGACAAAAGCCCGGCTGACACCACTTTCCCGGGTGGAAGTGGTATTCTGGTCACTCAACCGTACAACCTCCCGGCCCCGAACCGAATCACCCGAATAACTTGCGGCAAGTAGCAATGGCCAGCTCGCGATGATGAGGCTACCAACTCCGGCAACACCCAGCAATAACAGTCTGCGCCAGGGAAAACCAGCCCCGGCCCGTAGCTCTCTGATTACATTTGCCACTACGAAAATGAGGGCGAGAATCGCCGAATAAAAAACAATCTGATAATGACTCGTTCTCAGTTGCAATCCGGCAAACAATACCAGCAAACAAACATCCAGCCAGCGCTGGTTTTTCATCACTTTCAGTAGCGACCAGACGATCCAGGGTGCGTACATAATGGCCTGAATCTTTGTGCCATGGCCATTGATCACCAGTGACTGATAGTATGGGGCAAGCAGAAAAATCAAACTGCCGAAAAACGATTCCAGCCTGCCAAATTTTAGATACCTCAGCAAAATAAACTGACCTACAGCGCCCAGCCAGAAAAAAACGAAGGGAAGACTTAGAAAACGGGTGACTAAGTCTAAATAAAAATCCGGACTGATCCAAGACCTGGGTAAGTGAAAGATATTAGGCAGGCCTCCGAATATGTAAGGATTCCAAAGGGCAATTTCCCCGGTTTCCTGATAGTAATGGTCCACTTGATTATAAAAAATAGCATCATTGATGTTATCGCCCTGTGTATAGATCTTCCCATCCACTGTCAGTGACCAGAATGCCGCCAACGAAATAATCAGCAAGGCAGCAAGGTATAGAATACTGGCATACTTGATCACCGGTGAATTTACGGTCCCTCCACCTCTATCTTCGCCTGCAGGTTTTCGCTTAACCGGTTTTCTGACCTTCTTTTCTTTCATGTTTTTCCGATGATCCATTCTGCAAATAAAGGTAATGATAGTCAGACAAAATGTTGCCGGCTTGATCAAGCTGCTTCAAAAGCAGTAGGGGTTCACAGGATGATACCATAAGTGATGGATATCCATGTTCGGAGAGCACCTTGCCTTCCAACACATAAAACCCCGATCCTCTGATTGGAAAGGCAGCAAGTACCCCAGGAAAATGAACGGAGTCGAAGAATTCCAGCTCGGCATCCATCCAGGTCACGAAACACATGTGGTGACCTCCTTCCGTTGTGACCGGTTTTTCGATGATATAATAGCCGACCATCCGCACCTGCCAACCTAGATAGTGCAGCATTTCTCTCTGTAGTATATGCGTGGTCTCTTGTTGATGGAGCAGTGTGAATGGATTAGCTAGCGTAAAACCAAGCAGCCTGAGTTCAGCAAGACTTTGGGTCATTTGATTATCCGGCAGATCTCCCCGGTGCTGATAAACTTTTTCAGAAAACAGACCCAATTGTCGGTAATGCCCGTCTTTACCCATTAAGACCCGCTCAAACAGCAGGCTACTTCTGGTCTGACCCAAGCTCCGGAAAGCACCGACCTCTATCAGCAAATCGAGCTGGCCAGGCTTTATTTCGGAGATTACCTGACTCAGACGGGTGATGCTTTGGTAGCGGGACCGGAGATTCAGGATCTCCTGGCCGGTCTGCAAATGCAGTCCTTTGATCAGATTGAACCCCAGAAAGACCTTTTTGCCTTCCAGCCGGGTAAGCCATGAGCTCTGATTGATGCAAGGTGGTTCAACCTCTGCTCCCAGCCTGATCAGCTCCCTGACGTACACTTCCTTAGGATAGAATCCTCCTTCATTATTAATGACAGCTACCATAAACTCCAGGGGGTAATGTGCCTTGAGATATAGGCTTTGCATGCTTTCTGCCGCATAGGTCGCCGAATGTGCCTTGCAGAATGAGTAACCGCTGAAGCTCTCCACCTGCCTCCACACTTCTGAAGCGACCCTCGGCTGAATCCCGGACTTGCGACAATTGCCCAGGAATCGTGCCCGCAGATGAGTGAGGTCATCTTCCGATTTCTTTTTACCGGTCATCAACCTTCTCAGAAGATCGCACTCATTCAAATCAAAGCCGGCCAGGTGGTGTACTACTTTCATCACGTCTTCCTGATAGATCATGATACCTAAGGTTTCTTTCAACAGATCTGCCAGTTTAGGATGCAGGTGTTTCACCCGTGCAGGGTTGTGAAATCGCTCGATGTATTCCTGCATCATGCCACTCTTAGCTACCCCCGGTCGAATAATCGATGATACGGCCACCAGATCAAGATAGTTTCGGCAGGGCACCTTGGCAAGCAAACCCCGCATGGCAGGAGATTCGATGTAAAAACAGCCTATGCAGGCACCGGGAGTCTGCAGCATCCGGATCGTTTTTTCATCCCGTCCGATCATCTCCATTTTGTGGATGTCTGGCCTCATCCGGTGCCTGGTAGCGATCAAATCCATCGCAGTTTTAATATGACCGGTGCCCCTCTGGCTAAGGAGATCAAACTTATGTAATCCCCATTGAGCGGCATGATGCATATCCGTTTGCAGTATCGGAAAACCTTTTGGCATCATCTGACTTGCGGTCAGATCACTTAGGGGGCCTTCCGCTACGACGATGCCTCCCGTATGTATGCTGAGATGACTCGGCAATCCCAAAATATTGCGTCCTTCCCGAAATATTACCTCCGCAACCGGGTGATGTTTTTCACGGGCAAGAGGCTGCTGCACAATCAAATCGATTTCCCTGCGGGTTAGACCGTATACTTTGCCAAGTTCACGCACGACAGATTTGCCCTTAAACAACTGGTAACTGGCTAGCAAACCCACCTTATCATGACCATAAAATTGCTGGACATAACGCAACACATCATCCCGTTCATCCCAGCAGAAATCCAAATCAAAGTCAGGTGCGACCGGCCGAAAAGGATTGATAAATCTTTCAAAGTACAAATCAAGAGCGATGGGGTCTACATCGGTGATGTACAGGCAGTAGGCTACGAGCGAATTGGCTCCGCTGCCCCTGCCCACATGGCGGTATTGCCTCGACCGGGCAAAACGGACAATATCCCAGGTAATCAGAAAATAGGCTTCAAATTGCAGTTTTTGGATCATCAGTAGCTCCTGCTCCAGCCGGTTGCGATGGGTTGACCCCTGTTGGCTATAACGTTCATGGAGACCTTTACGCGCCAGATTTATCAGGAGCTGACGATCATCTCCCGGTGTTTTCAGAAAATGTTGCCTGTTGTATCGGGTGATTTTCGGCAATTCAAAGCTGCAAGTCTCCAGCAACTCTTGCGCCCGACTCAATAACTCGGGGTAAGGTCTATAGATTTGCTGAAGCACTGTTGTATCCCTGAAATATTCTGTTGGCTGGCAACATTGCCTGAGTTCAAGTTTTGTCCTTAAAGTGTTGCCAGCGATCGATCGTAATAGCTGATGTGTTTCCCATCCGTTCACATCTCCGAGGGTCACCGGTAACCATGCTACCAACCTTGTCCTGGGCAGTGAACCAACAATTTTATTCAGCCGGGTCACCTGAATTGGTGTCACTCCGGCAAATTCGTGGTCTTTCAGGGGTTGTGGTGGGAGATTTTCACAATCATAGATCAGGTAAACGTCAGACAAGTCAGGAGCCACCGTTGGCAAGGGCCTCCCATCTACCATGTACAGATTCAAAAGGCGGTTTAAGTTGGCAAAACCCTGTCGGTTTCTGGCAAGGGCGATGTAAAGAAGCCGATTATCCTGCCTGAATTCGATGCCGGCTACCGGGTTAATACCCTTGCTCCTGCACTGGGAAACAAATTCGATCATAGACGAAGTATTATTAATGTCAGTCAGAGCCAGGTGGGACAACCCAAGTCCAGAGGCCCGCTGCACCAGCTGCTGTGGACTAAGCAACCCGTACTTAAGACTGAAATAGGAGTGGCAATTAAAATACATGAGACGAATTATTCGTCAAATATATGCCGATATTATAGACGAGTGTAAGAGAAATTTTTGTCTATTTGGTAAAAAGACGATATATTCGCCTGTAGCAAGTCGATTAATTGGACATGTGTTGAAATCATTCTCTTCAGTTCATAGCATCAGAATTATCCTTCATGAAAATAGAAAACAGACTGAGTGATCTGGTCTTAAAGGCAGCTTTCAATGTTCATCGGGCTCTTGGTCCGGGTTTGGTACGTACAGCATATCTGAAATGCCTTACGTATGAAATCCGCCAATTAGGTCTTGAAGTCGAGTGCCACAAAATGATGCCGCTGCTCTATGGAGACATCAGGGTTGACATCGGTTATGCCATCGACCTTATGGTAGAAAAGCGTTTATTGATCCAGGTGAACAACGGTGAAACATTCAGCGAGTTGGATATGGCCAAAATGAAGACTTATCTGAAATTATCGGGCTGCAAGATGGGTTTTCTAATCAACTATAACGTACCCTCGCTGAAGCATGGCATCAGAAGGATCCTCATCTCTCCTGAGTCCGAATTTCAGGACATCAAGACTGCTATTTGAATACAAAAGAAAAAATCATGTCAATAATGTTAGGTGAGAATATCAAATACTTGCGAAGAAAACAGCAGCTATCGCAACAGCAGCTAGCCGAAATACTAAGCACTCCCCGAACGACCCTGGGTGACTACGAGAGAGGTCATACCGAACCAAATCTGGAAACCCTGGTCAATATGGCTCGCTTCTTCAAGGTTACCATTGATGACCTCCTTATCCGAAAATTATGGCATCAGCAGCTTGAAGTGATCAGCCAACCAGAGTTTAAAGTATTGGCAATCACTGTTGACGGATTAAACCGTCAGAACATTGAATTTGTAGGAGCCCGGGCACAGGCTGGTTATTTGCAAGGTTTTCAGGATCCTGACTTCATACAGGAACTGCCCAAATTATATTTTCCGAATATTCCGGAAGGTACTTACCGGGCTTTTGAGATCCAGGGAGATTCGATGGTGCCTCTTCTGTCAGGCTCCGTAGTTATCTGTAGTTATATAGAACGGCTGGAAGAAGTAAGGAATGAGAGAACCTATGTCATTGCAACTCATCTGGAAGGCATCGTCTATAAACGCGTATTAATCAACCCGGATGGTTCGTCATTGACCGCTATTTCTGATAATCCTGCCTACCCACCCTATAAGATTTCTTTCAGGGACATAGCCGAAATTTGGCAGTATTACGCGCACATCAGCTTTACAGACACCAGGAGCACGCAGGAACATGTGTTGGAGCAAAAGATTACTGATATTCAGGAAACCGTCAACTTTCTGCGAAAAAGAATGCAATAGTGAATTTTGGCCGGAGGCAGATATTTAAAAAGGCGCAGCCATCCTATCGGTATACCCCATGACTCATTTGATATTTTGATTTTGCATCCTGAGAATTTCCTGCCGGAACAGGTCCTTTCTGGCAGATTCGCCTGGTATCGATTCCAGAGTTTCGCGGGCATTCTCATAAGCTCCCTGCATCACAAAACAATAGCTGAGATTATATAGGGCATCTTCAAAACGAGGATTGATGCGCAGAGCCTCCCGGAGCCAGGTGATTGCCTCGTCGAAATCCTTCTTTTCGAGGGCCACTGTGGCCAGGTTGTTTAAGACATGGAAATTAAAAGGAGTATAGTGATGTGCCTCCAGAAAGGCCTGCTCCGCTTTTTCCAATTGCTTCAAATGGTAGTAAGCCACCCCCCGGTAGAAAGCAATAGGTACCGAGGATGGATCAAGATGATGCCAAAAACTCTCCGCTTCTTTGCTCCAATCAATAACTGCCTGCCAATTTTCCGCTGATCTCGCTTTTAACATGAGGCCGGTTATCCGTTCGCTCCGGTAATGGCTTATTCCCGTGTACATATTAAAAGCCATCACCAATGCCAGGAGTATATAGATAAACCGCGGATTTACCATGGTGGGGGATGGTTTCTTTTGCCTCGGCAGATTGATCTCTATCAGCCCGAGGTATAGCGCCAGTGTACATAAGAATTCGATTCGTTCTTTGGGAAAATCAATTAGTGACGCGACCATATAGCCCAATAATCCAGTCAATAACATCCTCGTTTGCCAGGGAAAGCGTGCTTTACTGCGGTGTAAACTTCTCATGCCAAGGCCAAAAATGGCCAGAAAATTCAGGAATCCCACTAAACCTAACTCAGCCAACACCTCCAGAAAATCATTATGAGCCCGGGTGAAAATCACATTCTGATCCTGCATCCGATAGCTGCCTTCAATCCCGTTGCCAGGGAATTCAATTTTCCAGTTACCTCCTCCTACTCCCAACAAGAGGTGATCACGGATCAAGGGTTTGCTCATGCGCCACACGTCCTGTCTCTCGGTTGCGGTCTGTGATTTTAAATACCTGGTGACATCCAGCCGTTGACGGAAACCGGAATCCTGCAACAAAAAAAAGAAACCAGCCCCCAGAATCACCAGAATGATGGAAATCGTTCGGAGATTGACCTCTGACTTCCAATCCTGTCGTATCTGATAGAGATACAC
>JBGTCB010000246.1:0-3488 GCA_041748995.1 Saprospiraceae bacterium
GAGCAAGTTTGCTTGATGAATGCCTTAATTGATAGGATGAGCCTATGCATTGTTTAATTGTTGATGATGATCAATTGATGTGCGACTTACTGGATCACTTTTGCAGTAAGGTGGAAGATGTGACCGATGTGACAACCACCAACTCCGGATTTGAATAGTCAATCTGATAGATCGGAATTTGTTTGATATTATTTTTCTGGACTATAATCTTATCATCTCTGATGGCTTTATGTAAGACTCCATTAATATCTACCGATTCATTTGAAAGGATGTAGACCAAGTCTTCGTGAATCACCTGATTGAGAGTCACAAGATTCTCATCGACCATGGCCTTAAATGCGATCTTTCGGTATCCTTTTAGAATTATTCAATTGGGGCTAAACCACTCTGGGGTCAGACCTGTATAATTACCTCATAGGGGAAAGGTGAGACTGAGGATAGTCCGACGTTTGAGCTTCAATTTAAAGTTACACACCTGTTAATAGTGACATATTCCGCTTTTTCCGAATGATCAAATTAAAGCCCAGGATCCCAGGTCTACTCCGATCTCATCAAGACGCTGCTTACTAACCAACAGGCATCCATGCCCTTTTATGCCTTAAGGATCCAAGGACTATCCTAAAGGAAGAGCTGAGCATTCTAAGTAGGTAACTTATAGATACAGAAATCAAGATCATTCGCAATTCAGCAACCTTCTTTTGGCACTATAGTATAAGAATCCGGGACTATCGTAGAAGTAATCTGCCACAAGCGAGGGTAGCTTTGATGTGTAATCAATGCACGAGTCAATAACAATGGATTGATCAATGCATTCATCGGGACTTCGGCAAGTACTTTCAAGCAAAGTGCTAATTACAATATTTTATAAAAAATTCTAGTCATGAAAATTATTTTGCTTCTATTATTTGCAATGCTGGCAGAGAGTAATTTATATACGCAACAAATACTTATCGAGGAGACTTATTCGATCGGTATACGAGCTACTAGTTATGGTACAGCTGGAGTGTATGGTAAAAGTACACATAGCTCCGGCATCCTGGGCGAAAGTCTTAACCAATATGGTGTGAGAGGTGCCAGCACCAATGGCGTTGGAACGACAGGGACCAGCTACAGTACGGATGCTTCTCGGAGTGGAGTATATGGATATGGTAATATAGCCCGGGGAGTGACCGGCCAGAGTGTGAGTGGATATGGTGTCTATGGTGAAAGCACCAGTGGATATGGTGTCTATGGAAAAAGCACCGATGAAATCGGAGTGCTGGGAGAGAGTATCAATAGCTATGGGGTTTGGGGTAATGGAAAAACTTTTGATTTCTATGCCTGGAAAGAGGATGGTTCAATAGCTTACGGACAATCCTCCTCCCGACGTTGGAAAACCAACATTGTAAATATCCCGGACCCGTTGGAAAAAATGGCGCAATTAAGAGGAGTTTATTTTAACTGGAATGCAGATCGCGGGGGTCTCCATGATGTCGGTTTTATTGCAGAGGAAATTGGGGCCGTACTTCCTGAAATCGTTGGTTACGAGGAAAATGGCATCGATGCCACCGGAATGGACTATAGTAAAATGACACCACTATTGGTTGAAGCAGCTAATGCGATGCGAAAGGAGTATCAGGAAAAATTTGAGGCACATCAAATACTCATTGACGAGCTAATCACCGCACTTGAAACAAGCCGTAAAGAGATTGATGAGCTCAAACAAACCTTAAAGATACAAATAGCTGGTGATGCTACTTCACAACGGAACTCATTGGAAAATCTAAAGAGTCAATGAGATTGGAACATGGCTCATCCTTGTGTTTAGCTTGTCTTTTTAGTTATAATCCCGCAATTATTTCGATTTATCGAATGGGAATCACTAACTGTCTTCCAGAAAAATAATGGTAGCTTTGATCATCTTTAAAATTTTAGTTCTTTCACTTCGGTACAATATGAGCCTTTTATTCAGGGCTTAATTATGTTTTATGTTGTATGAGCAAGTTTGCTTGATGAATGCCTTAATTGATAGGATGAGCCTATGCATTGTTTAATTGTTGATGATGATCAATTGATTTGCGACTTACTGGATCACTTTTGCAGTAAGGTGGAAGATGTGACCGATGTGACAACCACCAACTCCGGATTTGAATCAGTCAATCTGATACATCGAAATTTGTTTGACATTATTTTTCTGGACTATAATCTACCCGATGTCACCGGCAGGCAGATTTTGGATCTGATACCGGAAGAAACGGCGGTGGTTATGATCACTGCCAATCGCGAGTTTGCCGCAGAATCCTATGGATACGATAAAATTGTCGATTATCTGGTAAAACCCTTTGATTTTAGCCGCTTTTACCGGGCGGTTAAACAAGCACAGAAGTTTTTGGCAGGAAAAAGCCGAGAGGTCAATCATCTGTTTGTCCGTGATGGTTCAAAACTTGTCAAAATTGAACTAAAGGAAGTCCTGTACATTAAAGCGGAGGCAAACTATGTCTCAGTGGTTATGCAGGATCGTAAAGTGCTTACTCTTATGACACTGAAAGAACTGGTCAAGAAATTGCCGGAATATTTTCAAAGGGTTCACCGTTCTTTTGTAGTTAACATCAGTAAGATTGACACGATAGAAGTAGGTTCTTTAAAGATAAATCAGGTGGAGATTCCCATCAGTAGCAGTTATGAAAAAATACTTTTAAATAAGATAAATCTATTGAATTGACGATATACGATATATGATATACGATATACGATATACGATATACGATTGATGAAATACGATTGTGGATATACGATTTGTAACTCCTAACTATATATATCGGATTCCATCAATGAAAAGTTGATTCGCGATTTACGATTCATGATTGATTGATTGTGTGTGCCTAAAATAGCTTGACACAAAAAGTCAATCAAAAATGGCAAAAAGTCAAGTTAAGAGATTAGAAATCCAGTCAAAGTACGTACGAACCTTTAGTGAGGCTTTCAAAAGGCAAAGGGTGAAGGACCTGTCCACGGGTTTGTTAAAAGTTGGAGAAGTTTGCAAGATGTATAAAGTGAGTAGGACATCGGTCTATAAGTGGATATATTTGTATAGCGACGTCCAGAAAGGGATTAAAATGGTAATGCAAATGGATAGTGAAGAAACCAAGACCAAAATGCACCTTGAGTGTCAAAAGCCATAAATATGGGAATTTGTGTATTGGCAAACAGTTTACAGATGTCAACCAACTTTGGGTGAGTGACATCTTCTATTTTCCTCTTAATGAGCGACAACTCATAACTCTTCTTCGCGAATAAATTCATCAATAACGGAGGTTAATACATAGAGCGGTATCGAACCATTTTCGAGAATCTTGTCATGAAATTTTCGTATGTTGAATTTGTCGCCTAATTCATCTTCACACTTCTTACGTAAATCGCGTATGGTTAGCTCACCAATTTTATAGGATACTGCTTGGCCGGGCCAGCCAATGTAACGGTTAATTTCGGTATTGCATTCATGTAGGGAA
>JBGTCB010000247.1:0-5277 GCA_041748995.1 Saprospiraceae bacterium
GCTCAGTATACTCTCCACATCTTCACCTACATAACCCGCTTCAGTAAACACTGTTGCATCCACTATGGCAAAGGGCACATTAAGCAATCTGGCGATCGACTTGGCCATTAAAGTCTTACCGGTGCCGGTGCGTCCTACAAACAAGATATTTGATTTTTCAATTTCGATATCATCTTTAAAATCAATACCGATTCGCTTGTAGTGATTATAAACCGCCACCGCCAGATACTTTTTAGCATCATCCTGATCAATGACATAGTCATCCAGGTATTCTTTGATTTTCCTGGGTGTCAGATTGCTTGGCAGCAAGAACTTACTCTTGTCTTTTTCCTTATTTGAAAACAATTCCTCCTTGACAATATCAGTGGCTTGTTCGACACAAACTTCACAGATATGGCCATCGATACCTGCTATCAAAATCAATGCCTCCGACTTGTCACGGCCACAAAACGAGCATCGTACATTCTTTTCTTCCATAGCTTATTTGCTAATAATCAAAGGTATGCAAATATCCTGCAAAACTTGCAGTTTTGCAATGATCAAGAATTCTGAGCATACTAAATTCAAAAGATTTGACAGATAAAAGTCAATTTGAACCAATCTGAATATTTCAACAACCTCCTAGTTATCTTTGTTTTGTCCTTTAGGAGCGCGAGTCAATACTTCGTCCACTAAACCATACTCTTTCGCATCTGTCGCAGTCATCCAGTTATCACGATCACAGTCCTGTTCTATTTTCTCATGAGGTTGTCCGGTATGATGCGCAAGCACGTCATAAAGTTCCTTCTTCATGGATTTGATCAGTTGGTAGCTGATCTCCATATCAGCAAACTGACCCTGCATACCACCGGAAGGCTGATGTATCATCACCCGTGCATGGGGCAGGGCTGTCCTCTTTCCTTTCGATCCGGCAGTTAACAAAACCGCACCCATCGAGGCCGCCAGACCAGTACAGATAGTGGCAATGTCCGGAGCTACATATTGCATTGTATCATAAATGCCTAAACCAGCTATTACACTGCCCCCCGGACTGTTAATGAACATCTGGACATCACGTTTGGGATCGGTCGATTCGAGGAAAAGTAATTGAGCCTGAATCACATTGGCCACATAATCATTGACCGGTACACCCATAAAGATGATTCGATCCATCATGAGCCGGGAAAAAACATCCATACCAACCACATTCAACTGCCTCTCTTCAATCACATGAGGTGTAAAGTCATGAATGTTGGGCACTGAGGTCTCCATAAACTTCTCCAGATTGACACTTCCCATCCCCAAATGTTTAGTGGCGTATTTCTTAAATTCGTCTCGATGAAACATACTGATTGTATTTATATAGATGTAATAGTAAAAAGACCCTTATTATAATCTATTTCGATCAAAATTGTTCAAAAATCATTCCTCCTCACCATGATCGTGATCGTGGTCGTGATTGTGGTGATGTTGATTTCTCGATTGCTCGGCTTCTTTCACTAACTCCTTAAAGTTTTCCAAACTGATAAGATCGTCCTGAATAGCCACGTTGGCTCTGATCGTTTCAAAAACCTTATCAGACATAGACTCTTCATAAGCCCGGCTGACTTGCTCTTTATCTTCTATCATTCTCATCACGGAGCTCTCCAAAATTTCATCACTCACAGGATAATTACGAAAATAACGCCGGATCTGAGCTCGTAAGACTTCCTTAACCTCATCGATTCCTACTTGCAAATCGAATCTTTCCTGGATTTTCTTTTCAATCAAAGACCAGATCAGGTTTCTTGAAAAATCAGGATAATCATGCATTAACTGGGCTTCCCCGACCTTTTCATTGCTGGCAACGATCCATCTTTTCAGGAATGCATCGGGAAGTTCGATTGAATTTAATTCCAGCAATTTTGTCTGAAAGTCCTTATAAAGTAAAGCTTCTGTTTGGCGATTATAGAAAGACTCAATCTGCTCTTTGAGTTTATTTCTCGCTTCATCCTCATTCATCACCTGACCCTCATCAAATGCCTTCGTAAAAAATTCTTCATTTAGTTCTGCTGGAACAATTCTGATCACTTCGCTGATTGTCGCTTCAAACAAATGACCGACTTTTTTATCCATCTCATCCTTTTCCAGATTGAGGAGATATTTTCTGACATAATCTTCAGAACGGTCAGGTTCCAGTTTAAAAATGTCGAACTGGAAAACATCACCTTTCTTCATCGCCTTAACCTGCTCCCGTAAAGTTTCATCGGCAATATTTGAAATCAAAATCTGGAAGGATGTTTCAAGGCCATCTTCCTTCAACTTGCCATCTTCCAGCTCGATGGCATTAAGTACCAAACGATCATTATCCTGAAAATCAGAATCCTGTTGGATCTCATCACCGAAACGAGCTCGCAAAGCATCCAGCTCCTTATCGATCATTTCGGTGGTCACTTCAACTTTTGGTTGCTTAAATACTGTATCACCATCAATACCGGCCACCTCAAACTGCGGAGTCAATCCGATATCAAATAGAAAAGTAAAATCTTCAGGTTGATCCAGATTAAAACTGTAAATCTGTTGGTCATTCGAGGGCATTGGCTGACCCAGGATGTCCAGTTTTTCCGATTCAAGGTATCCTCTGAGTTTTTCCTCGATCATCGCATTCACAATATCAGCCAACATCGCTTTACCATACATTTTGCGAATAACACCCACGGGGATTTTTCCCTTGCGAAATCCCTTCATTTGAGCCTTCTGCTGATACTTCTTCAGTTCTTCCTGAAGCTTTGGCTGGTAATCATCCTTTGTAATGTTTATGGCCAGTTCTGCTTCGTGATTGGATTTGTCTGTTCGAACGACACTCATGATAATCTGAAATTGTTAAAGTGATACCAATATCGCAGGTAAAATTACCCTCGATAAAAGCCCGCAAAAATAGCACTCCGAAAGTTTTAAAACAAATATCAATTTGTTTCCACCAAGAACTCCATTTAAAACGGGATATGAACAATCTGCTGTCTTTAGGGCACTCTATAATAAAAACGGCTGTCCAGATTGCTGACAGCCGTTGAAAATTGTGCGGGTGAAGAGACTCGAACTCCCACACCTTGCGGCACTAGATCCTAAGTCTAGCGTGTCTACCAATTCCACCACACCCGCAGAGCTACCTTAAATTTGGACGCAAAGATATAATGTTTTTGTCTTTGTCAAACAATCGATCTTGATTAAGGTTCCATTATGCCGAATGGTCTGTAATCTGACTGCAGGTAGAGAAATAAAGACCGCAGGTGGTATGAATTCTCTACGAAAACAAACGGACAGCTAAATTTTCTATTAGATTTGTTATCAATACGTTAGGAGAAGAACCAAGAGGGAACAATAATTGTTTTTAAGATGATAACAGAAAAATATTTATGCCTCCGGTAGCCCATGATATGGTAGATGATAGTAGGTTGATCCAATCAGCTTACAGAAAACTTCTGAAGTCCATCAAGGTAGAAATGGACGATGCCGATAAGAAGAATATTCGCTATGCGTATGAAATGGCGGTTGAAGCTCACCGGGAGCAGCGTCGTAAATCGGGAGAGCCTTATATCTTACACCCGATTGAAGTGGCAAGGATTTGTGCAGAGGAAATCGGCCTGGGTCCGACTGCAATTATTGCTGCTCTCTTACATGATGTTGTAGAGGACACCGCAGTCACTCTTGCCGATATACGGACACGTTTCGGTGATAAAATTGCCAACATCGTTGATGGATTGACCAAATTGAAGAGAGACTTCAATCCAACAACTGCGCAGGCCGAAAATTTCAAGAAGGTACTAAGCACCCTGGTCTATGATGTGAGAGTTGTGCTGATCAAAATGGCAGACAGAGTACACAATATGCGTACGATTGGTTCGATGCCAAAGCACAAACAATTGAGAATTGCGGCAGAGACCAGTTATATCTACGCGCCCCTGGCTCATCGACTTGGGCTTTACAACCTGCGGACGGAATTTCATGATCTTTGCATGAAGATCACTGAAAGAGATCAGTATGACGAGATAGCCAGAAAGCTACAAGAAACTAGAAGACAAAGAAATGCGTACATCAATGAGTTTATCGATCCATTGAGAGAAGAACTTGATGAACTTCAAATTTCCTACCGGCTGCATGGACGACCGAAATCCATCTCTTCGATTTACAATAAGATCCGAAAAAAAAATGTGCCTTTTGAGGAAATCTACGATCTTTTTGCAGTGCGAATTATCGTCGACGTACCCCGTGAAAAAGAGAAGCCTATTTGCTGGCAAGTTTATTCCATCGTGACGGATGTGCATACACCGATACCGGAGCGACTAAAAGACTGGATCACCACACCTAAATCCAACGGTTACGAATCTCTCCATACCACGGTGATCGGACCTAAAGGTCGCTATGTAGAAGTGCAGATCCGGAGTGAACGAATGGATGAGATAGCTGAAAGGGGTTTTGCTGCTCACTGGAAATATAAAGAGATTAAAAATCAACAGGATCTTTATGAGGCGTGGCTGGACAATATCCGGGATCTTATGGAGGATGTTGATAAAGATGCACTGGAGTTTGTGACTGATTTCAAAAGCAATCTCTTTAGCGAGGAAGTCTTTGTATACACCCCTAAAGGCGACATGAAAATTCTTCCAAAAGGTGCTACAGCCCTGGATTTTGCTTTTAGCATCCACACGGATGTAGGTTATCATAGTACGGCTATTAAAGTCAATAACCGGCTGGTGCCAATGGGTTATGAACTGGACAATGGTGATCAGGTACAGGTGACTACCAGTAAAAATCAAAAGCCCAACGAAGATTGGCTTAAAATGGTAGTAACCGGAAGGGCTAAATCCAAGATCAAGTCAGCACTGCGCGAAGATCTTCGTAAGCTCGCCGATATGGGCAAGGAGATGTTGGAGCGAAAACTCAGTCATATGAAACTTGATCTGGAGATCAATGCGGACAGTATAGCCAAACACTACGGTTTTAAAAACCGTACTGATCTCTATGCGTCTATCTATGCCGGTTATATCAACCTCGGTGAACTGAAGGATTATAAAACTGAGCATGGCCGTATTGTTTTTGAGTTGCCGAAGCTTAAAAAAGTGGACCCGGTAGAAATACCCCTAAAAAAGATTAAGAAAAGTAAACCTGTCACCAAACAACTCATCACCATTAATGGAGAACCCGGTGAACAATACGATTATTCCTTTGCAACCTGTTGCAATCCGGTCATGGGTGATGATATTTTTGCCTTTGTCGGAACCAATACAGGGGTCAAGATTCATCGAACTGCCTGCCCTA
>JBGTCB010000248.1:0-1557 GCA_041748995.1 Saprospiraceae bacterium
TTACCCCCAGCACAAAGAAGGATCCCGTATCCCCATTCTTAAGTAATGCGAGTTAGTTCATGAGTGGTGAATGAAATTCATTCAAAGGTATCAGTCATTTCATCCAGAATAAATATAATTATTTTTTATAATATATAGAAATATTCCAACAGGATCATCATCAAATGCAATAAATCCGGAGTCTCCGTCCTAAGGTCTTTCATTCATTACATTATAGTAAAATAATATATGATTCATCTAAATTTATAGCCAACCAGAGATGATTAATACTATATTGCAAGCACTTAGAAGCCTCTAAAATCTATGAAAATTATTTCCTGGAATGTTAATGGCCTCCGGGCTGCGGTCAAAAAGGATTTTTTTACAAACATGCAGGTAATCGCACCGGATGTAATATGCCTGCAGGAAACGAAAGCTCAGCAAGATGAAGTAACTCATGCTCTTCAAGACTTAAATGGATACCATATTTATGCTAATTCCGCGGTCCAAAAAGGATACGCCAGCACCGCCCTTTTAAGTAAAAACCTTCCTAGTTCTGTTGTTCCCGATATGAATATCACTGAACATGATCAGGAAGGAAGGGTAATCACGGCGGAATTTGATGATTTTTATCTGGTAACTGTTTACGTTCCCAACTCGGGGAGAGGATTAGTACGGCTGGATTATCGAAGAAGATGGAATCAGGATTTTCTTGCTTTTCTTAAAAAGCTCGAAAAAAATAAACCGGTAATTGTTTGTGGAGATTTGAATGTTGCCCACCAGGCGATAGACCTGGCCAATCCAAAAAGCAACTACAATAAAACTGCCGGCTATACTCAGGATGAAATCGATGGTTTTTCAACGTTTCTACAAGCTGGATTTGTGGATGTATTCAGACACCTGTATCCGGAAAAAATAATGTACACCTGGTGGAGCTACATGTTTAATGCCCGGGTTAAAAATGTCGGCTGGCGTATTGACTATTTCCTGGTAAGTCAGGTATTGCTAAATTCCGTTAAAGATTGCACTATATTGACCGGTATTATGGGATCGGATCATTGTCCCATTATGCTGGAAATTTGATTTAACCGGGTTGATATTTCCACAACTAACCTTTTCTTGATGCATTTTGAGATAAGTCATCTCACTCCAATAATAAACCGGCTGGTGAGCGACCCATCTCCTGCTTTAATCCGGTAAAAGTATTCTCCGGCTGGAAGACTGCCGATATTAAAAGGAAATAAGTAACGTCCCGGTAACTGTGTACCCTGATTAAAAACTTGCAATAGTTTACCGGTATTATTATAAATCTCCAGCTTAACCATTGAAGTATTTTCCAGTGTGTAATCCAGGTGGACGCTTTCAGAAGCCGGATTTGGAAAAACGGGATGGATTCTAATACCCTGATGGGCGATGTAGCTTTCCAGGCTGGTTGGATCATTGAAATCAAGGGTTTTACCTCCATCTTCATCGACAGCATCCCATGAAACTCCTCGCTAAACTCCTCGCTTTATCCATCTGTAGCCTCCTGCCGGTCGGTGCCCACGCCGCACTCACGAGTATCACGGTCCAGAATCC
>JBGTCB010000249.1:0-4981 GCA_041748995.1 Saprospiraceae bacterium
TCACCTCCTTCTTAAAAGGTTTGTGCATATGATCACAGTAATTTTACCTGTCCTTTATTTACAATGCCGAGTACTTTACCCGGTAACTCCTGGTCCAGGTAGGGGTTGTTTTTGGATTTGGAAGCAAACTGGGTGCGATCATAATATGTGTTAAGACCAGGATGGAAAATCGTCAGCTCGGCCGCCCTGCCTCTCTCTATGGTAGGGATGTCCAAACCGAAAATCTTCCGGTTATTAATTGCCAGCGCATCCACTATATGGGTTTGACTACGATTACGTCCGAATGCTTTGCTGATACTGCTATAAGTTGTTTCAAGACTACTTACGCCGAAGGAAGCGTAAGCAAATTCCAGTTTTTTCTCTTCAATATCTACCGGCCGATGATTAGAAGTAATAAAGTCAATCACTCCCTCTCTTACTGCATCAATCAAAGCCTGACGGTTTTTTTCCGAACGAAGGGGAGGTAAGACCTTGTAGTTGACATCAAAATCCCCAATCCGATCCACAGAAGCTTCCAAATTCATTGCCGGGACAGAGCAGCTGATACGCAGACCTTCCTCTTTTGCTGCGGCGATAATTGGTAAAGAATCCTGACTACTTACATTAAGTATATGTAGTCGCGAATTTGCATAGCGAAGCAGATCAATATCCCTCTTCACCATGAGGACTTCCATCAGATCAGGCAATCCCCGTAAACCAAGAGATACACTGACCGAACCTTCATGGATCATACCTTCCGGACTAACACCTGACTGGTGCGGTGAGTTGATGATAATCCCATCAAAAGATTTCACATACTCAAGTGATCGCAGAAGAACTCCCGGGTGCTGGATAGATTTTTTTCCATCCGTAAAAGCTAAAGCGCCGGCATGGTGCATATCTAGAATCTCCGCCATATCGACACCTGCACTATCGCGGGTGATGGCACCCAGCGGTAAAATCGAAGTGATCAGAGAAGATTCGTTCCTGCGAATGAAGTTAATTTCAGACTTCGAATGCAAAACCGGTTGCGTATTTGGTAACACCGCAACAGTGGTAAAGCCCCCACGGGTAGCAGCATTGGAAAGGCTTTGCATCGTTTCCACTTGTTCGAACCCGGGCTCACCAACATAAGCACCCAGATCCATCCAGCCGGGGGACACGCAAGCTCCCTCCACTTTGATGGTTTGAACATCTTTTGAAATTGAATTTCGAATGGCTTCTATAGTGCCATCTCTAATAAATATGTCCTTGATCTGTTGGTGATTCGACGAAGTCGGGTCTATGATTTTGACCTGCTTAAGCAGTAGTTGCATGCTGAGCCCATTCTTTTATACCGACCAAAACCGGATAATCAATGCCTCCAAAGCTAAAAAAATCAATGCTAAAATCAGGCAGTATTTCCAGAGAATGATCCCTTGATCCTTTTCCTGTATAAATGCTCCCAGGTTTGCATATTGGGTTTGCTCGATAATGGTGGCGTTATCGGCATATAAGTTCCTAATCTCAGCAACGGAAAGACATACCGGATCACTCTCCAGCCGATTGCTATTAAAGGCATAAGTATTCAGTACCTGATCTTCACGGAGGTAGACATCATAAAACCCGGCCTCTTGCACCTGGTCGTGCAGTCCCAGTAAAATATGCCGCCCGTGACTTTGCTGGCTGGGTATAAAACTACTTGGCCCTGTTACTTTATAAACCACTTCAGCCCCGGACACTCTATTTTCTAACTCAACATACTGATCATGACCTATCGTGTAGGCAACCTTAATGTCTTCTGCGGTTGATAGAGCAATTTTATATAGCAATGGAATAAACACCTCTGCCTGGGTGACCAGGTTATTCACCTCGAGATTTAAAGGGGATGCACAAAGATATAGTCGACCTTTTTCAACCGTAAACTTAGAGAGATACGATCTGCCATCCCTGTAACCCAACAGCTTTTCCGCAGTACCGAGGCGATCAGACAGCATAAAATTACCTTTGGTAGTAGGGAGGCGTACATTATCCCGCGTGCGTTCAAACACGTCACTAAAAACAAATTCATCGGCATTATAGTAATTGACAATCCGGGTGGTGGTGTCGTAATTCGCAATGCTTCCGGCTTTTAGCAGATCGAGGAAAGAATTGTACGATGTCAGGTTAGCTGCTGATGATGGAAAGAGAATCACATTACCACCCTGTTCCAGGTAATTTTTTACAGCAGCCGATAGTCCTGTGCTGATGTCTCTTAATTCATTGAGCAGAATAAGCTCATATTGGTTGAAGGAGGTATAATCCAGATTTGATGCGTTACGGTTGGTTTTTTGAAAGAACTCTTCGCTGCCAAAAGCTGATTCTACATATCGGTTTGGCTGCTGCTCGTTGATGATCAGAGTTTGGATTTGTTGCTTTACCTCAAACGCCAGGTAATAGGTATCATCAAATTGGATAGGAAAATCAGTTATTCTCAGTTCGACCTTTTGAATACCTGCTTGCAAAGGTGTTATATATACCGTATCGATAAAGGAAGATAGTGCCTCAATGTCCAGAGCACCAACCGGTTTAACGGCACCATCCATCCGCATACTCAGCTGCACGTTTTCCACTTTCTGATCTGACCAGTTATGTATTTTTACCAATAGTCTATTGGCTTTATTGATCATTTGTACCGGAGCTTCAAACCAGGCGGAATCAATACTGACATTCTGTTCGATCACTGCCCGAAGAGGCAATAAGTTGTATTCGTAAGTGCTGTCCGTCAGATCAAGATCTACAATGTTTTTCTGAAAATCACTCACATAGTAAAGTAACTTATTGGGACTGTTTTCTTCATTCAGAAGCTGCCTTTGCCGCTCAAAGACTTTTGACATATGGGTCACCGTTGCAGTAAGATCAAGATCATCGATGAGGGTCAACGCTTGTTCCTTACCAAGTAGTCGCTGCTGCCGGGCATTCAAATCATGGGTAATGATCTGAAAACGATCTTCAAGATCGTAGGCACTCACAATTTCTTTGGCTTTTCGTTTGGCTTCTTCCAGTAAGGGAGCGTCCTGGCTTAATGATGCCATGCTATAAGAGTTGTCTACAAAGACACTCACCAGCTTTTGTCCTTTTTTAACATTTTCATCCTGTTTGATAAATGGTTGGGCAAAGCCTAAAACCAGAAATAGTACGGCTAGCAAGCGGCATAGCAGGATCAACAGATTTTTCAAACGGGACCGGATACTGGATTCCTCTTTGATTTCTCTAAGAAATCGAACATTGGTAAAAAGTACTTTCTTATATCTCCTGAAATAAAAGAGGTGGATGATGACCGGAATCGCCAAAGCAGCGAGAGCTGCGAGGAAAAAAGGATATAAAAACTGCATAAGGTGCAAAAATAGATTATGTAGCTGACAATGTCACACAAGAGAACATTGCAGGCTTTCCGGTAATTGAACGCTTATTCCCCACCTTTCTTCTGTCTGCTCTTAGCATAGAGGTAGAAAAATATACCAAGCAGTAAAATTAACCCGATAATGGTAGAAAGAAGGCCGATCAAAGATAGCTGGTTTCGTAAAACTGCCAAAAGAACAATGGCGAACAACAAGACAGTGGGAAATTCATTGATCATCCGGAGTCTTTTGGATGATGCCGGTCTGATACCTTTTTCGAGATTTTTGATATATCGTTTGCTGTGCTCACTAAATCCTGCCAGTATGATCACCAGCAGCAATTTAATATGCATCCATCCCTGCTCAAGATAAACCGGATTAATCACAAGTATGGCGATGCCACCAACAAAAGTGATCAGCATGGCCGGACGTACAATCACACTAAATAACCGGTTTTCCATCGTAGTAAACTGCCTGGAGAGTATGTCCCGGTCCGGTTGGGATTTGTCCAGTGCTTCGACATGATAGATAAACAAACGCCATAGATAAAATAAGCCGGCAAACCAGGCTACAAATCCTATGATGTGCAGGGCTTTAAAAATCAAAAGGCTCATTTGAAATAGTTAGGATTCATTTGATTCAGAGCTAAAAATGCTTTTTTCCCGGGAGAAGTTAATACCTTCAATCAAATAAATATCCAATTAAATGTTGAAGTCTCTCCTTCTGTCGGCGCTAGTGAGTTCACCTCTGTTAGTATCGGCACAAAGTACGCTGAGATTACCGAATTCAGCTCAAAAGACAGCAGTATTTCAGAAAGCTACCGATGGACTAATTGGCCGGTCAAATACCCGGGATCTGCCTTCGGTACCGGTGCAGGCCAGTTTTCTCAACCAGGAAGCACTGATTGGTAGTACCTTGTACGACATACAGACCAATGCGGCCATGCAAAACCGGCTGGTTGTCGATGGGACAGATAAGGCAGGGGTATGGACCTACTCCCAGTCATTTGATCCTGCATTTCCTGACCGGGGTACCGGATTTAATATGTTTAGCAATGGCGCATGGGGACCAATGCCAACCACCCGCTTGGAATCTGTCAGGACCGGCTGGCCATCGATTGTACAACTTAGTGATGGTACCCTGCATACGACCACTCATACCGGCGAACAAAATCTTTTGAGTATGCGGCGGGAACCGGGATCCAACAACTGGGTCGAAGCATCGATACCCAATAACACCCCAATTGGACTTCTCTGGCCCCGAACCGCAGCCGGCGGACCTGATGGAATGACTATACACCTGCTTGCCCTCACGACTCCGGAAGATGGGCTGGGAGGAGAGGTATATCAGGGTATGAACGGCCATCCATTGTATGCCCGTTCGCTGGATGGAGGTCTGACCTGGGACAAGATAGATCAGATTATTCCGGGGCTTGACAGCACCGCTTATAATGAAATAGAAGGGGACACCTACACCATTATTGCCCGTGAGAATGTGGTAGCGATTGTGATTTTTGGTATTTGGGGTGACCTGGCACTCTTTAAATCATATGACAATGGAGAGACCTGGGAAAAAACCCTGATCAATGATTTTCCCCTGGATAAATACCGGGCGGATCAGGGCTATACCGTAGATGATATTCC
>JBGTCB010000250.1:0-2366 GCA_041748995.1 Saprospiraceae bacterium
AACTCTTTTTCTTTATTAACTACCTCCATTTCACGTTCCTTCATCTCAATACGATGTTGAGCTTTTCTTTCCTCATATTCGGATTTCAGCTGAATAAATTTGTCTTTAGCTTCCTGAATCTTCTTCTGTTTAATAATCTCATTCCTACCTTCAGCTTTTGCGATGATCTTCTCAGCATTTGTTTCTGATTCATCAACCATGCGTTTTGCGGTAAGCCTGGCTTCCTGAATGACCAGATCCGCTTTCTTATTGGCCTCCTCAGTCTTTCGTTGGTTTGTCTTTTTAAGGGTATAACCAACGCCAAGAAAGGCTAAGATCGCGCCGGCAATAATGCCAATAGCGCCCTGTACAAGCCACTCCATATATTGAATTTATTTAATGATTAAAAAATTTGGCATCAGCATTACGGTCTGATACCGGCACCGTCAGGAAAAAGTGCAACGGGTAGGATGGTTACTTTAGGATATTTTCAATCAACTTCTCTAGATGATCTACTTTCCTTGAAATCTGTTGAGGTGCAGTGTTGTTAATTTTGACCTTCTGCAGTTCAACTGCATAAGTCAGAAGAGCCATAGCCAGACAATCTTGTTTGTCCTTATTGATGTAGGTCAGCTGAAAATCTTTGATTTTTTCATTGATTTCCTCCACAACCTCTTTGATAGCATCCATATCCTGTTCCTTAACCCGGAGTGGGTATGATCTTCCTGCTATCATGATCTGCATACTTTTCAGTTGCTCCTCCATCCCTACATATTATTAATCAATTCAATACACCTATCAACCTCCACTATGTATTTATCCAACTCTTTTTTCATCTGTTCCGTTTGTTTACGGAAGGATGTTTTATCATCTTCCACCACCACTTGATCTGTTCCACCTCGTACCTGGGCGATCTTTCCTGATTTTATTTTTTCTGATTCCTGTTTGATTTTTACATTTTCTTCAATTAGCATGATATTTTCTTTCCTGAGATATTCAATCTTTTGTGAAAGTTGTAATAACTTTTCCTCCAATCGATCTAATTTTATCAGGACATCTTGCATTGATCAAAGATAAATAGTTTGTTTTGATAATCTATAATTCTTTAACGTAACCTTGCACCAACCTCATTTTCCAGAAGTTTCACCAGATTACCCATCATTAGATCTACTTCTTTATCAGAAAACGTCTTTGTTGAATCGGAGAGCAGGATACTGACGGCATAGGATTTTTTTCCCTGACCCAGCACTTCTTCGTTTCTATAAACGTCAAAGAGTTTGATCGCTCCCACTAGTTTTCCGAGAGATTCTTCTATTACTGATTTGACAGAAATGAATGATGTTTCCCGGTTCACAACCAGTGCCAGATCACGTTTTACCACAGGAAACCGGGAAGGTTCATTTATCTGGATCTCATCGACTTTCTGCCGTGCAAGGAGGTTACTCCAGTGAAAATCCGCGAAAAACACCTTACCTCTGACATCCATTTCCTTACATATTACTTGACTGACCTCGCCAAAAATGACCAGAGAAAGATCATTCCTTGAATATTGGAGAGCATTCGACCAGGAACCTCCTTCAACAATCTCCTGATCCCATTCATGGATTCCAAATAAGGAGAGGACATTCTCTACCATACTCTTCAATGCAAAGTATTCGTTTTGAGGTGGGAAAGCCGGTTGTAACCACGATTCCTGATGCCAGCCCGATATCGTGATAGCTAAATGATCTGTCTCCTGATAATCATTCTCCAAATACCGGTAACTCTTACCTAGTTCAAACAACCGCAAATCACTCTGCTGGCGGTATTGATTGTGCCGTACTGTTTCTAATGCCGTAATCAATAAATCGGGTCGCATTACCTCAACCTGGACATTTGAAGTATTATTAATTCTGACCATTTGTACACCTTCCAACTGGAAAACCGGATTATCAATATACTTCTTGTCAATCATCGAAAATCCCATAATCTCATTAAATCCATGGGCATACAGATAGTCTGCGGCACGATTTCGGAGAGCAACTTTATCAATATAATCTGATTTGCTTATGCTAAAACTCATCCGGTTACTGACCGGCACAAGATTGTATCCATATATCCTCAATACCTCTTCAATCAGGTCGGCCTCGCGCTTTACATCCACTTTGCTGGTCGGTATTGCTACAGTGAGGTCTGCATCGGTCTGATCGATGATCTCCATTTCGAGAGCTCCCAGGATCTTTTCTACATCTTCCGGATCGACATCAGTTCCAACGAGACGATTCAAATGCCGGTAATTTAAGGTGACAGATGCTGGTGATACCGGGAGGGGATAAACATCAATGATATCTGAAGCTAACTCACCCCCCGCTAATTCTTTAATCAATAAAGCCGCCCGTTTAAGAGCA
>JBGTCB010000251.1:0-2946 GCA_041748995.1 Saprospiraceae bacterium
TCCTTAAGACAGACAAAATGATTAAAAATAACTTAAAGATAGCCTGGAGAAACCTTCAGAAAAATCAAGGTACATCTCTCATTAATATTGTAGGTCTCAGTATTGGAATTGCCGCTTGTCTATTGATAGCTCTTTACATAAACCATGAGATCACTTATGACCATCAAATACCAGATGCCCAAAAAATATACCGGCTGTATGGTATTTATAATCTTGACGGTAAAATTCAAAAAGGAGCTCACTTTTCTGCCAACATGGCTCGAACACTGGAAAATGATTTTGGAGAAGTGGTTCAAAGTGGCAGGCTGATGGAAAATCCCCTTTTCTATGGTGCTGGGAGCAATTTGATCCGCATTGAAGGGGATACCAAACAAAATCATGAAGAGGGATTTACCTATGCCGATCAGGCTATTCTGGATATGTTTTCATTGCCCATGGTCTACGGTGACAGGTCATCAGCACTGACAAAACCACGATCTATTGTGATCTCGGAGCGTATAGCAAATAAATACTTTAATGGCCAAAATCCGGTCGGCCAATCGATCTATTTAAATGGCCGGGATACGGTACCTTTTACCATCGGTGGGGTAATGAAAGACTTTCCCAGTAATTCTCATCTGGATTACGATTTTTTGATTACGTTGACTGACGTTGAATTTGGACAGGGTGAACAGACACGCTGGATGCAATCCAATTATTTTACCTACATGATCATCAAAGATCAGACAGATATAGATCTCTTTAAAAAGCGGATGAGCCATGCCATCATTACACAATATATGGTTCCTGCTCTTAAAGCCGCAGGAAATGTGATGGCAGAAACCATTGAGCGTCAGGCCAGTCTTGAATTACAACCCATCCAGACGATTCATTTACATTCAAGCGATATTTTTGACGCAAAGGTGCGGGGTGACATCAAGTATGTCTGGTTGTTTGGCATTGTCGCAATTTTTATTTTGTTTATTGCCTGTATAAATTTCATCAATCTTTCAACAGCCAAATCTGCCAATCGTGCCAAAGAGGTTGGTCTGAGAAAGGTGCTGGGCTCCGGAAAGAAAAATCTGATGTATCAGTTTTTGACTGAATCGATCCTGATGGCTATAATGGCATTCGGCCTGGGAATCATACTGGCATATTTTCTCCTTCCTTATTTTAATCAACTCGCCGGCCAAAACCTGAGATTACCCCTGAGCGACCCCTGGTTCATTCCGGCATTTTTCCTTACAGCGGGTCTGATTGGTATTTTCGCAGGCATTTATCCTGCATTTTATCTCTCCGCTTTTAATCCGATAAAAGTCTTAAAAGGCAAAATACGTCTGGGAAGCAAATCGACCGGATTACGGAGCACACTGGTTGTTTTCCAATTTACAATATCAGCTATACTGATTATAGGAACAGTGATCATCAATAATCAAATGAATTTTATCCTGAACAAGGAAATAGGTTTTGAGAAGGATCAGGTAATTCAATTACATGGTGCCAACATGCTTGGTGATCAGGTAGAGACATTTAAAAACGAGCTCAAAGAATTGCCTTCAGTAGTAAATGCCAGCATAAGTGACTTTTTACCCATTGAGGGTACCAAAAGAAATGGCAATCCATTTTGGAATGAAGGAAAGGTCAATATTGATGAGCGCGTAGCCGGTCAAGCCTGGGTCATTGATGAAGATTATCTGAATACTCTGGGTATACAACTCATAGCCGGACGAAATTTCTCACAGGATCGGTCTTCTGACAGGCAATCGGTGATTATCAATAAACAAATGGCCCGACAATTGGGATTGGAAGATCCGGTTGGCCAAAAAATATCCAGGGGTGGAGATCAATTGTATGATGTAATTGGAGTAGTTGAAGACTTTCATTTTCAATCGTTCCGACAGGAAGTAGGTCCGTTAGCCTTCTTTTCCGGAATTAGTCCATCAATTATTTCCCTGAAAGTCAATACAGGTGATCTCTCCGGACTTTTGAGCAACCTGGAAGATAAGTGGAAACAATTCACTCCAAATCTGGACTTTCGTTATACTTTTATGGATCAGTCCTTTGCCCGGATGTATGATAATGTTTCACGAATCCGGATGATCTTCACCAGTTTTGCGATACTTGCCATATTTATTGCCGGTCTCGGTCTTTTTGCACTATCTGCTTTCGTAGTCGAACAACGCAGTAAAGAGATGAGTATCCGCAAGGTACTTGGGGCTACAACCAGGGATATTTTTCAACTTCTTACCCGCAATTTCCTGTCTCTTGTGTTACTTTCCTTTGTGATTGCAACACCAATAGCGGCTTACCTGATGCAAAAATGGCTTCAGGACTATGCTTACAGGATTGATATCACCTGGCAGGTATTTGTACTTTCCGGAACTGCCCTTATTATCATTGCCATATCGACGATCAGTTTTAATGCGATTAAATCATCCTTAACCAATCCTGTGAATAATTTGAAAAGTGAGTGATCAAATAAATTATATAGAAAAAATAGAACATGGGGACGTGACATTAATATTCCATGGATCAATTAAATGATTGGTAATCATGCTAAGAAATAATTTAATTATTGCCTGGCGTAATTTGATAAATCAACCCGGACTGAGTTTGATCAATATTGCAGGTCTGAGTATCGGTATGGCTTGCTTTTCACTGTTCTTAATTTACGCTTTGCATGAATTTAATTACGATCAGTTTCATCCGGATCACGACCGGATGTACCGGATGTATCGGTGGTCGAAACCGTATAGCCAAATTACTGAATCCAAGGATATTCATCTGCCGATGCCGCTAGGTCTCGCATTGGAGAAAGATTATCCCGACATTGAAGCCTGCATACGTTTTCGAGAGGACTGGGGCGATGAATTTATCCGCATTAATAACAAGGTTGCCCGAAAAGGAATTGCTTATGCCGATCCTCGTTTCTTTTCAGTTTTTGATTTTCCGATTATTTATGGAGAT
>JBGTCB010000252.1:0-4647 GCA_041748995.1 Saprospiraceae bacterium
TATTTACCTCTGAATGAGTAAAAATTCAATAAGATGCAAGCCAGACAAGGCTGGAGGAAGGAAGATAGCCGTTGCTATCTGACTGACGATCAACGAAGTATGGCGTAGCATATTATTGAATAAATTTTCGAATGAAAATTGTTTTTACCATGAATGGGGTTAATAGAGGTGCCCATAAGTGATTGTGCGCTTCTCAATTCAGTTGTAAGGGTCTAAGATAAGCTTCTCTGCCAAATAATGACAGAATTATCCTTTCGTAGCATACGCTATAAGAAACACAACATACTCCGCAAAGAAGAACCACCAAAAACGTTTATAGAATTTCCTGATGGACGGGTGTTCACTCAACTGTACAAAAAAAGCATGGATAATGAAGAGTACAAATAAAATAATATGCCCAAACAGAAGCACTTTGGTTTGGTACGACGGGACTTCCGAGTTTGAAAAATCTCTATATTTCACGAAGATTGTCAGTAAATATGCCAGTCCAAGAAGCAAATGACCGGCTATCAAAGCGACTCTGGGAGAGTATAGAATAGCGAATGTTTTGATGTTGTATTTGGCATCACCTTCTATATCCGGCAAATCTTTGAACCACGAGATGACAATACTGAATACAATGATGAACAAGGTGAGTATTTTTACATTCTCTGGCATCTCCAGTGAGTTGTTTACCAGATAATTGAATACAAGAAATCCACCCGCATTGAGTAGTACCCCCCGAACAGTGGTTATTGCCAAAGCCGATGTCACATGGTGCTGCTTCAGATAAAAGGGAGGCATGGAATAAGCCCAACCGATTGCTGCAGCCAGTGCAATAATACCGAACAGATAAGGAGTGATTAATAAAGCAAGAAAAAGACTAATAACCAGAACAGTGAACACAATAATCTTTGCCTGTGGAACACTTAATGCTCCCGATGGAATGGGCAGGAAAGGTTTGTTGATTCGATCAATATTTACGTCTGCTATTTGATTGATACCTACAATAAAAATATTGCAGGTGATACCAATGCTCAGAGCCACTGCCAGGTATGGAAGGCAATGCACTTCCTGTTGGTCGCAGACGATAAAATATAAGGTGCAGATACCTATGACAGTTCCAATAACGGTATGTGGTCTACTGAATTTCCAAAGTGTGATGATCTGCTGCATGCTTTGGATGTATTTGTATGACAATAAGAGGACTTAAACCGTTTTTTAGCCGGAATATTTTCATGGTATTTTCATGGTTGGAGAATATTTTTTGATATTGTTTTACTGAACGGGATTTTAATACCGACAAAATACCATCATAGGTGAAAGTGAATATATTGATTGGAATTATGTAAGTAAACAACAAACGCTTAAAGGAGAATGGCAAAATAAACGGAGTCAATAGTAAACTGCCCACAGTTGTGGTAAAGAATACTTTCAAAAGGCAAAAAATGCCTGGTTCGAGGATTTCTACGAAAAAGGCAACGGAACCAGAAGCCTGAATTTTTTGAGCAATCTCTAATTTGTCTTCATCCCCGAAATGATGGAAAGCATTAAACATAGTATAATAGGTTCCTTTTCTGAAGTCCATCTCCAGGACATCTACACTTCGCGATTCATATATGATTTTGTCGTCAGGCAATTTCAGGGAGTTGGGATATTTATCGGTGAGCACAAGATGGCTGAAACATTTGCTTTTTTTGAAAATACTTATAGCAGGTTCCCCGCTACCAGAGCAAAGGTCGGTCATAGGTTGCACAGCCAGCGATAAAGTTTCAAGGTAGCGTACAAAAACATCGTAGACTTTGAACCTGGCAACAACAAAGCCAATGAATTCTGTTTGAAAATTTCTTAAACCGGAAGGGAACCAGCTATAATCTTCCAGTTCTTTCATTGGTTAAAATCAGTCTGGTAAACGAATCTGTCTTTGGAATCATTACATAGAGGTAATTTTGGAATAATGTCATAAGCATATTGATTCAAGACTTGTTCGATTTAAGTGCAACAATTACTTTTACTCCATGCATTTTCAGTCAGACATCTCACTGTGACGGACTGGTCAGCAAAATCTCAAACCGAAGCTGTTGGACCTAAGATAGGATTCTTCTTCAGATCGACCTAAAAGATGGCAAAACCGAAAACAGAAACACAAAAACGCTACATTCTCCCAGGTTTACCTGACATCAAATTAGTCCGGGCACAATTAAGTCTTAGCTCGTGATAAAAAAGCTACATTTAATATTATGTTCCTCCCGTCTCCTTGTTTCCTGTTAAATCCGGATATCGGCCGGACAATAAAACCTCTCGACCGCCAGATGGGTTCTCCAGGCATCACCCAACGGAAGTTTGGGTACCATCTATTTTTCTTTGCCACCTTGCTGACGCTAACAAACTGCCGGAATGCTACTATCGTAGAAAACACCCATGTAGAAGGCGGCTTGCTTTTTTCCAAACACTGCAGCTCCTGTCATGGACTGGAAGAAGATGGATTTGGACCCCCATTGGGAGGAATCACCAGCTTGCTCTCCGAAAAACAGCTCCTGGAATTTATCCGCAATCCTACAGCAGTTCTCGAATCCGGAGATGTAAGGGCAATGGCATTACGTAGCCGGTACAAGCAGGAAATGCCTGCTTTTTCATGGCTGGAGTCTTACCAGATCCATTCAATCCTCGCCTACATCAAACACCAGTCGCAAGTGCATGATCTGAAAGTATTGTCGCTCTCCACTGATTCCGTTGCGACCGGACTGACCGGGCGACTGGTGGAACCGGTCAAAAAATCGGCACTTAAAATTGAAATGGAAGAAATCATCCGGATACCCCAGATACCTGGCAGTTCTCCCGACCTGGGCATCGTCACTTTACGAGCCCATCCTTCGGCGGATGGCACTTTGATCGTCAGCGACCAGGATGGAATCTTATACCACATCCGGCGTGACGAGGCAAATATCTTCCTGGATCTACGGGCGGAGGTGCCTGATTTTCAAAGTGGTCCGGGAATCGCTACCGGGGTAGCTAGTTTTGACTTTCACCCGGATTATTTAAATAATGGCCTGCTCTATATATTATATGCAGAAACTTATAAAGGACAAATAGCCGATTATGCCATCTCCGATTCTATTAAATCGGAAGTTCAGTGGGTGCTCTCCGAATGGAAAATGGACGATATCGAGAATCTCCGCTTTATCGGCACGCATCGCCAATTGCTGCGGCTGCATGCCCCAACTTTTGGTCATGGAGCCCAGGATCTGCTATTTAATCAGACGCTGGATAAAACGCATCCTGATTATGGCATGCTTTATTTTGGGTATGGTGATGGAGGCTCCTGCAATATCGGAATTCCTGATTTTGGTCATCATTTAAAATCATTTCTAGGTACCATACTGCGGATCAATCCGGCTGGAAATAATAGTCGAAATAAAAAATATGGAATCCCGGGAGATAATCCATTTGCAAATAAAACAGATCCCGAAACAGTTAAAGAAATATTCGCTTATGGCTTTCGCAATCCCCATCGGTTGACCTGGGATCCTACGCATGAAAACCGGTTGATCGCTACGGACATCGGTGAAGCAAATATCGAAGAGATCAATATCGTTGAAAAAGGCGGTGACTACGGCTGGCCAAGAAGAGAAGGTAACTATGGAATCATTACTACCAAAGATTTAAAAACGGTTTATAAAGTGCCCGGTAGTGATCAGCATCTTTATAGGGGTCCCTTTGCGCAATATGACCACGAAGATGGATTTGCAATCAGCGGTGGTTTTGTATCTCAGGGAGATCTGACTCTGTTGAATAACAAATATGTATTCGGAGATATTGTCAATGGGAAATTGTTTTACACCAACATCGATCTCCCACTTTCGGACTCTTCGATTTACGAATTAACCATTATGGAAAATGGCCAGGAGACCAATCTGCAGGAAATCAGTCAAACAAAAAGGGTGCATCTCCGGATCGGATATGATCAGTTTTCCAGGCACCTTTTTGTGATCACTAAATGTGATGGCAGCATACGGAGAATCACTAACGCATATTATTAAAATTTATAAAGATCGCATCGGTTCGTTAATTATCGTGAGTCGCTTAATAGACGAAGTCCTTTTTATTTCATATAAAAGATGCCGGCTTTAATGGGATACCATTTCCATATTTATGATTCCACATATCATTAGTTCGGGAGGTTTCGTGATGATATCGTGATTTCATTGTGATCGATGAAGATGAACAAACCATAAATTATTCTGTTTTGTTATGATCATTTCACCCCTTCGGGGTTGTGTTTATTCCCTTCATTTTTATAATCATATCACCCTTCGGGGTTGTGATATGAGATTCAATTTCAATTTCTATAATTATGGCACCCCTTCGGGGTTTTGTCACGATCTCGCTTTGGCATCAAAGGGTCTAATCCAAATAGAGTATTTTCCACTCATTCGGTATTTTCTTTCTTCACCCATTATGTTGCCATATTTTGCATTTAATAAGCCCGAAGGGCTGACAAGATTAGTGTGCCGGGCATGGCAGTAGACTAAAGGGTGCGATAGCGCAAAGGCGTGTTTAGTCCCGAGAGAGCCCGCTGACGGGAATCTCAAAGCTTAAGACAAGGGTGTCCTCTGTGAGGAGGAATCTGAAGGAAGTCGGCGGCAAAAGTCAGGTGTTAACGAACAG
>JBGTCB010000253.1:0-1904 GCA_041748995.1 Saprospiraceae bacterium
TATTTACCTCTGAATGAATAGATTTTCGAAGAAAATTGTATTTACCACGAACGGGGTTGATAGAGGTGCCCTATAATTACACTCTCCTCAAATAATGCCTCATTCCAAAAGGATCATTTGACTAAGTCTCCTAATTTCAAAAATGGAATTTTGAGAAACAGCCAGTAAATGATTTTTAAATAAGGACCAGGTAATATCGAAATAGTTTCGCAAATCACTCTTTCTTTAACATTAATTGTGCAGGATCGAAGGAGAGACTTGTAACCGAGAAATGCCTCCGATTTATCACCTAGTTTGAGGAAAAACATTCCAGCCAGACAGCGAGCTCTAAATATGCCTGGGTTATATCTTCTGGTTACTTCCAAATAATGTTGTTCATTAAAAAGTTCGACATAGCTATCGATCCTTCGCTGAAGATCCATTTTTCTTATTCTGCTAGTCTCAGTTTTACCAGGAAGGTTGTTGTAGACCATCAATGGCTTATGAATATAATATCGTTTCGCCCGTGCATACAACTTGTACCACAAAGTATTGGCATCTCCGATCAGTTTTTCATTGAGCCGATCATCACCGAGTAATTCAGTTTTTGTAAGACCAAAGAAATCCCCCGAGGTCTTCTTTATGACTGTCTCAAGTGACAGATATTGACTTTGTTCTAGTCCTAATCCTGAAAACTTGCCCGTTGCGGTCGCAATACAATTCGCAGCAATGGCATTTATTTCCGGATCGATCTCGTCAACTACACGCATTGCCTCCTCAAATGCATTTTCGAATAAATAATCATCATCACCTATTAGGCCAAACCATTCTCCGTTGATCTGATCAAGTGCAAAGTTCATGCCTCTCATACTTCCAATATTCACATCCAGGTGGATGATCCGAACCCTCGGATGGTCTTCGTAATTTCGCAATATTTCTCTTGTATTGTCGGTACTGCCATTATTAATGATCACTAATTCAAAGTCCTTAAAGGTTTGATTTAGTACGGATTCGATAGCCCGGGGTAAAGTGTCCACCCGGTTATAGGTATAAATCAGAAAACAAATTCGCCGTTTCTGTAAAACGCGATGTTTTTCTGTAATTTGATTTTGAGGTATATTTGTAATCATAGTCAAAGACCGATCAGTATTACTAAAACATCAGAATAAAAAATAAAATGTTTCATGGATACCTGCTAAGCCAGATTCAGGGAAAATTCAAGCATACAAAACAAATAACTGCAACCTATATTCAATTTGTAAACAAACAGCATAACCGTTTTACTGACTTACTAAGATTGCACCGATAATTCCAAATATTGGACTATACTTAAAAATCGGAATGACTCCTCAATATCCAAAATAATTTTCAAACTTACTTCGAAACAATCATAATTTGTTTAAAACGGATCAAACTGTGCCACCCATTCCACTCCAAACTGTGCCACTTTGACCTACTAAGAAGGATGGGAAGATAGTCGTAGCTATCTGACTGACCCGTCTGCCATGGCCTGCCAGGCAGGCGATCAACAAAGTAAGGGAAGTACTTTAATGAGGTTAATAGAGGTGCCCCTGGGATAGGCATGATCAAAAAAGCTTGGTGATCGCGGTTTAGTTCCGATTAGTAAATCGTCTGAAATCATTGGTGAAGGGACCCTTGAAGTTACCATCCTGGACCGGATTGGCCACTAAGCACACCAGATTACTCTCCAGGGAGAGTCCGATTCGAAAGAAGAACAAACGCTTTTATAATCTTAGCCAGGGGGTTGGCTGACCTGGTATGCATATGCGGAAATCTCAACCCCTTTCAATGTCCTGATGAAGCTTCGATCATTGTTTATCTTTGCACCGGGATTATGTATTAGGTTTTTGTCGTGAAAGGCAGAAGTGCAATAAAGACGGGTGCTCCAGAGGTTTTTGAGGGCG
>JBGTCB010000254.1:0-2004 GCA_041748995.1 Saprospiraceae bacterium
AAAAAGAATTCAGCCGTTCTCGTCGTTTCTGACATTGTTGATCCTCAGTCAGTTACGACCCGGTATCTTCCTTCGTCTCGCCGCGTCAGAAAGCGACGATTTACGGCTTCAGCATCAAACTGAGTATTTCAACAGCCTCCTCGTATGGGGTGGGATCGACAGAACCTATTGACAAAAGCCGACTCCTTCCTGCAGTCGAGAGATACTCTTGATGTATTTTATTATATGACAATGGGCAATGAAGGAGGATTTATGCTGGGAGGTGCGATGAAGCTGGCAGCATTGTTTGAAGTAAAGGCACCGGAAAATTTTAAGTGGGACTTTGAATTGATGGAAACAGAGACGCATGGATCCGTACCTCACCGGAGTACCTATAATGGTTTGGAGGCTATTTTTATGGATTGGTTTACGGCTGATTTTGATAAATTATTTGCTTCGGATGGTCTTGAGGCAATCCTTAATCATTATCAAAAGCTTTCCTACAAATTTGGATATGACCTGACACCCGGAGAATCGGAACTGAACAGTTTTGGCTATGATTTAATGTTTAAAGGCGCGAATAAAAAGGCATTAGAAATCTTTGAAGAAAATATCAAACGATTTCCCGGGTCCTGGAATGTTTATGACAGTGCAGCAGAAGCTTATATGGAATTAAACGAAAATGAAAAAGCCATTGAGTTGTACCGAAAGTCAATGCTTATGAATCCCGGGAATGAAAATGGAGTCATGATGTTGGCGAAATTAGGAGTAGAATATGATCCGATGAGCACCAGAATAGAACTAAGTGAGTCTGAGCAAGATCAATTTACAGGCAGCTATTTAATAGGATCGGATGCATTCAGCATTTCACGGAGAGATGGTCATTTGATTGTAACAGGAGGAAGTCATCCTGAGCAATTGCTGCATGCATTTCCTGACAATATTTTTATTCTTACTCCTGACAACGTCCCGCTTTCCTTTACTTTTAATGAAAATGGAGATGTAACCGGATTCGAAGTAGTGACAGGAAATAGTCAAACTGTCAAGGCAATAAAGCAGTAGGCAGTGCAGTCCTTTACATCCGGTAAACCATGGCATTAATGTTCATTCCGGCTCCTACGGAAGCAAAAACAATATTGTCACCTTTATTAATCTGATGGATTCCCAGGTGATTTTTCAAAATAAGATCTAATAGGGTAGGAAGTGTTGCAACCGATGAGTTACCCAGACTCCCGATGGTCATCGGCATGATCTCTTCCGGAATCTCGCTTATATCGTACAAATTAAAAAGTCTTTTTAAAATTGCTTCGTCCATTTTTCCATTCGCCTGGTGTATGAGGATTTTTTTTATGTCCCGGATATGAAGCTGACTTTTATTCAGGCACTCCATTATTGCCTGGGGCACCCTTTCAAGGGCATACTGATAGAGCTTCCTTCCATGCATTTTTAAATACAGGTCATCCTTGTATTGACCATTCTTTTTATACGATTGACCCATAAATAACATATGAGCATGATCCCGGGTATCAGACCGGGTTTTGTGAGCCAGGATACCCATAGGATCACTCTGGGTCTTAGCTTGCAAAATCACGGCACCGGCTCCATCGGAATAGAGCATACTGTCTCTATCATGTGGATCGGAAACCCGGGAGAGCGTTTCCGCTCCAATTACCATAATGGTACGAACGTCACCGGATTTGATGAAATAGTTTGCCTGAATCATGGCTTGTAACCAACCCGGACACCCGAAGGGAAGATCATAGGCTACACAGTCTGGATTTTCAATTTTCAGGAGATTTTTCACGCGGGCTGCCAGACTGGGTACCAGATCCAGCTGACGATTGTCTTTACGGACATCTCCAAAATTGTGCGCAACAATGATATAATCCAGGGTTTCCCTGTCAATTTTGGAGTCCTCGAGTGCCGCAGAAGCTGCATAATAGGCTATATCAGAGGTTACCAGATCATCGGTTACATGGCGTCTTTCGGCTATGGTCGTAATGCCAAAGAATTTTTCAATAATTT
>JBGTCB010000255.1:0-2635 GCA_041748995.1 Saprospiraceae bacterium
ACGGCTGCAGCATCAATCTGAGTATTTCAACTGCTCTCCTGGCCAAGTATACTGAAGGCTATTTGGACACATCCCTATGGTGTCTCTTCCAAACCAGTTACAAAATAACGACCGGATTAATATTTTTTTTGTTCGATAAGACAGATGAATTATTACACGGTAAAAGTCCAGTACTTTTATTTGTAGCACGAATTTTTAGTTAATTATCTAATTATCTAATTTATCTAATTTGAAAAAATTAAACCGTGATTATTCATTAGACTTTCTATTATAAGGAAGAATTGCTGCAAATACGAGCACATCATCGATTTTTGATGCTCACCATGATGGTGACCATGCTTTCCCATCCGCGAGCGCTTCATTCGCTCGAAGATCTGCCAGATCTTCGTTATGCCTTAGAGGCACAAACCGCTCATTCATGCCCTCAAAAACCCTGACAAAAAACAATCTCGTCCATAATATCATTTACTTCAGAAATGCAGCACTATTGAGGATGGTAGCAAATAAGATTTCCTGAAAATGCAAATTTTTGTAAACTTGCAATCCCTATTGCCGCAGTGGTGGAATTGGTAGACACGCACGTTTCAGGGGCGTGTGTTCGTAAGGACATGCGAGTTCGAGTCTCGCCTGCGGCACATCTTAGTATCGATCAAATATTGCCTGTAGGTCACCAGTCGATCGGTGCTTTAATAATGCCAGCATCAATAAAATTCTGGCTTTGTTTGCCTGCAGATTATACGCATAAGTGACTTCCAATGAGGGATTGGGATTGCCAATAATTCTTCCAAAAGGAACCTTACTGGCGATGACTACAGGAAATTCTTTAGTCAACTCAATGAGACCATCTTCGGCTCCTTTGCTCAACCGGCCACCGGCAAATGATTGGAATACCAAACCATCCGGATTACGATCAGCAAAATATTCTAAGATCTCCGGGTCAAAGCCGGTGAAATCAGAGACAATATCGACTTTTGGCAGGTTGGTTAGTTCCGATAAATCGAAAGGAGTAGCAACAGTATGTGGTAAAAGGGCTTGCCGGAAAAATTGAATCCGGTCCGGATCAGCTACTCCCAAATATCCAAAACCGGTGGACTGAAAAGTCTCCGAACGGCGATTGTCTGATTTCCAGGCATCATGAGCAGATAAAATGTTTTCATTCATGACCAACATCACTCCCTGACCAACGGCGTTGTCATCGACTACGACTCTGAGTGCATTAATCAGATTGGCAGGTCCATCGGCCGAGATCTCGTCGAATGTCTTCATAGCCCCGGTTAGAATGACAGGACGGCGGTCCTTGATGGTCATATGAAGAAAATAGGCGGTTTCTTCCATTGTGTCTGTTCCATGAGTTATGACGATGCCACGAAGACTGCTGTCTTTGCTAAACAGATCATTGATTTTTTGAGCCATCCGAAGCCAGTGATCGGGGGTGATTTTTGCTGATGTCGTTTGAGAAAATTCGATGACTTCAACCTTCGCATAATTGACTAGTTGAGGTATCGCCTGAATCAAGGATTGACCGGCCAGCATATTTCCTGTCACCTGACTGGCAATCGTGCCTCCGGTGGTAACTATTATGACTTTCGGCAGCGCCTTGTTAGACATAACTATGTGATCGCAAGATTATCTCTAATCCCTTCGCTCAGTTTTCGCCTTTGACAATAGTTTTAAAACCTACCTGAGACCGGTTAGATATTTTCAGGAAATAAAATCCTGGTGGCAATCTTGAAATATCCATTTGAATGGCTTCAGATAATGATTTTTCCCGGACCAGAAGCTGTCCCTGTGCATTAAACAAATCAATTGTGGGCGTATCGAACATGCCATCTCCCAGCTTGATGTTCAATGTATGACTGACCGGATTTGGATAGGCCAAAAAATCTAACCTTTGATCATCCCGGGTACTCACTGATCCTGCAGGCGGTATCAGGTTAACTGGTACTCCCGTGTAGACAGCAAAATTGTCTGCAATAGGATCAGATTCATCAACCGACCGGTAGCCTGGAAAAAAATCCTGCTGATACAGAATATGAAACGTATCATTGACCAGCGCGTATGCGGAAGGAAATACCGCCTCAATAAATTCGTATACCTCCGGATCTGACAATTGCGGGTTAATAATGTCATAAGGTGGGCCCCAGGTCTGACCGCCATCCAAGGATTTTAAAGTTACCAGATGCCGGTAATTTTGTGCATCAAGTTCATTGTAAAAGGCTTCGGTGATCATCGAGTATACAATATAAACTCCACCCTCATCGTCTGCAGCAATTTGGGCCTGCGAGGTGATGGTGCCATTACCATATCGGGGGATGTCAGCGAACTCCAGATCAATCGTATCGTTCTGATTGTAGTCGATGAGACCAGCAACCAAAGCAGGAGATAACATGGTCTCGTTCCAATAGGATATTCCCGACCATGCAGGGAAAAAATTACTACTCATATCAGTTGTGTCACTATCAAGGACATACGAATCAGCATAAGTGACATGCACCAACCCCTGGGCATCCATTACTGCTCCACCCGAACCATCACTGGTGTAGATGGCCAGCGAATCTGGTGCAAATGGATCCAGCGGAATATCATCTACGGTATAGCCCTGATCCGCCCGGTATTTATCCAGGGGAAAATCATT
>JBGTCB010000256.1:0-5892 GCA_041748995.1 Saprospiraceae bacterium
GTTGGATTGGCTTGATATGAACATATCTCCAGGTGAAGCTCTCACTATCATCGCCCCATACATTGATGAAAATCTGTCTGCCTATCAGGTCTCTGATCGCGTCGGTAAAGTGTCAGAAAATGACGATGCCCTTATAGAGGAGGTAAGACCCAATGGCAACCAGCCTGCCTTGTTTTAATCGTACAGTCTTAGGTAAGTAATCTCATTAATGATCACCGACACTTCCTGAGCTGATTTCACTCAGTGCTTTGTTGTTTTTCACCAACTAACTTAAGGGCCTTAATTATAAAACTACCGGAATGAAAAATCTGCAGACATGTTCATTCAATTCAATTAGACAGTGGGTAAATGCATTGTCCATCGCCACGGTTTTTTGGACACTGGTAAGTTGTAACATAGAAGGGGCAGGTTTTGCTCTACCTCCGGGAGATCTGGAAAACGGTAAAATGGATTTTGTCGGTCTGTCATGCAATCAGTGCCACAGTGTTGCCGATCTGGAATGGGAAGGTGTTGAAGGTCAGGATGTTCATTTTAGATTGGGAGGTGAGGTGACGAAGGTGAAAACATACGGTGAATTAGTGACTGCCGTGATCAATCCATCGCACAGGATAGCCCGAAATTTCCGGAGAGAAAATGAACTAACAAATGGTCAATCTCCAATGCCTAATTATAACACAGTCATGACCGTACAGGAACTAGTAGATATCGTCACTTTTCTTGAAAACCAGTACAAATTGGTACCTCCTCCTACCGAATACCCCATTTTGTGACTACCGAATATAATTAAGAAGAATTTTGATTCGAAAAATCGATTATTGGATATTGCCAGTCCATTTACGCATCCATGGTCCCAAGATAATGAAGAGTATACCCGATCCAACACCCAGCCACACTACAGACATAAAAAGGCTGGGCATTTGTTGAACATTTTCGGGATCAAAATTTCCTGAATAAAGGCCAGCGATCAGGTTTCCCAGTGCCGCGCCAACAAACCAAATACCCATCATTTGTCCCAGGTATTTTCTGGGGGCCAGTTTAGTAGTAGCACTCAGACCCACCGGACTCAGCGCTAACTCTCCGGTTGAATGCAATAAATAAGTAATAATTAACCACCCCATCCCGGCTTTGGAGCCACTGATTACAATCTGAGCAGCAAAGTACATCACTAAGAATCCCAATGCCATAAATATCAATCCGAAGGCAAACTTGTACGGAATTGCGGGATTCATCTGACGGACTGCCAGTTTAATCCATAAGGAACCAATCACCGGAGCCAAAATGATGATAAAAGCTGGATTGAAGTTTTGTAACCATCCGGCAGGAAGTTCCCAGCCAAAAAATATTCGGTTTGTGTGGTCACGTGCAAAGAGATTCAAAGAGGATCCTGCCTGTTCAAATCCTGACCAGAAGATCGCTGCACCCACAAACAACATGAAAATAACAACGACTTTCTTCTTCTCCTCTGCATTTAACCCACCAGCTACCAGGATGTAAGTGAAATAAAACAGGGTCACTATGACAATGATGACACCAACTGCTGATGCGATTCCTACAGCCGTAAACATGTCAATAGTACCCGTATATTGTAGCCCTAAAAGGATAACAATTAACAGCCCCAACAAGCCGAGGCCAAGTTTAGCGTTTCCGGCTTCTGAAGCTGCCGATCCCCTGGCTTTTGGCTCAAGGCCCAGATCACCCAGATTTCCCTTTGTCATCCGGAACTGAATTAAACCCGCTAACATGCCAAATGCAGCCAATCCGAAACCGAGATGCCAATTCACTTTTTCACCCAACAGGGCCACAAAAGTCTGCCCAAGGAGTGAGCCCAGGTTTATTCCCATATAAAAAAGTGAAAACCCCGCATCACGCCGGGCTCCCCCCTCTGGATACAGATCGCCAACAATCGTACTGATGTTTGGTTTTAAAAGTCCCGTGCCGGCAGCCACAAATGCCAATCCTATAAAAAATATGGTAGGTGATCCAGGAATTGCCAGGATTAAATGGCCGATCATAATCAGAATACCTCCGTACCAAATGGCCTTACGCTGACCAAAGATATTGTCTGCCAACCAACCTCCAGGCAGGGTAAGCAGGTAAACACCAGCTGTATAAAGCCCATAAATTGCACCTGAAGTCTCCGTTGTGAGACCGAGTCCCTCCTGAGCTGTCGGAGTGGTCATAAACAAAACCAGGATCGCCCTCATGCCATAGTAGCTGAAACGTTCCCACATTTCTGTAAAAAACAAGGTAGACAAACCCTTGGGATGGCCGAAGAATCCAGAGGTCTTGGTTGGATCAAATTGAATCATACAAACTTCGTTTAGGTATTCGTTGCTGCTAAAAATAGGCGTTTTTCGCCGCACTTAAAGAAATAAAGCAGCCCGAAGAAGGATTCTTTCCAGAGTCTGGAGCACTTAAGCAATCAGGATTAAATTTGATAACCTCAGAAAACTTCGAAAGCAATGTTTCAAGTTATTTCAGTTCTGTTGTAAGATTCTGAAACGCACACACAGGAAATTTTCTCAGTGCTTTGAATGGCAATATCGAGCATGTTGTTTTTGAATATCTATAGTAGATAGCCTATAATAGATAAGCGGGTGACAATTGAAATGGGTTTTTTAGATGTGGCCCATTAATCAATCTAATGAAAGCTCATGATCAGACGTATGATCAATAATGAGGCTCCAGCCCTGGGCTTCAACAAGAAACCGGATAGTCTCCAGGAGTTCCCTCCCTCGCTCTTCCGCCTGTTTCAACAGATCGCTCTTTCCCGCCGCTAATTCGATGTAATTCTTTGCCTGGGTATTTAGCCGGTTCAGGTCATCCTTTGAAAAGTTATTGAAGGTTCCTTCAGTGATATCGTAATAGTCAAGATCGTGGTCAATGCTCAAAATTTTTGGTTTTGGCAGTTGGCTGATTCTAATGGTACGATTTCGATCATCAGCTTCTACGGCAATATGATCCAGATCGTACCCGGCTAAAACCTTGGCTCTGACCCGGATAAGAGCTTTTTTTCGAAAAATCGACCAGTCATAACCATAGTAGTCTTTGTAGTCATACACTTCAGAGAAATAACCATTAACTGTCACCAGTTTGGCTACCTTCTCAATTCTCTCAACCAAAGTGGTCGCATGCTCACTGGTGTATTGCTTAGACCATGGCCACCATGAACCGGAACTGAGATAAACTCCGAGAACAAAAGAGGAGAGTACCAGAATAATCCAAAATATCTGCTTCATGTCAATATAGCGCAGGATACTTAAGACCTGAATGTTCACTCAGGACAGCTTTTACAGAGCCCACGGAAATGGGAGATTCAATCATCAGGGGAATCTTATTCTCGTCGTTTGACACCCAGATCTTCATTCCCTCGTTATCTTTAAAAATACTGCCTACAACCAACTGGGGGCGAAATAGAAGGGCACTGGTTAGCCCGAGTCCTTTCACTCGTTTTGACTCATCAGAGCCAGCATAGATGACATCCAACGAATAAATTTTGCGATCCAGATAGATATTCATTGGCAACTTCGAAGGAGAGGTTTTGTCGCTGAAATCCATGTTTCGCATCATATAAATACTAGATAGAATATCATGGGTACAATCTGGTAATGAGATATTTTCGGTGTTAAGCTTATCCTGGGTTTTGCCTTTATGAGAAATAGCAACCGCCTGGTTATGGTTATAGCTGACGTCATCATAAAGAGTATAATTACCTTCCAACACCTTGCGTATTGTACGCTGAGGTCGTAAAGTTTCCTTATCTAAAAAACTTTCGTAGTAGTCTCGTACTTTAAAAACCCAATCATACGATTTGTATGTACGACCCGTCGCAGAAATATGGTAGTGATCATTGGTCTCTTTGACCTGAAAGATCACTTCACCGGCTGCGATCCAAACAAAGCCCCAATTGTAATATATCTTGTAAACAATCTTTTCTCCGGTTGCAAAGACTGAGTTACTCGAGGAGCATAATACTTCCTCTACCAATGGCTTTTCAACATTGGTTACAGGAAGATCATGGCCTCCCAGGAGTGAAAAACTCAGTAGTAAAACTGACTTGATCAGATGCATACTAATATGAACTTTTGAACTTGGTTTTCATAAGGTACATTATGCCCACTAACGCTGGCATTACTAGATTTATTACCCACAAACCATAACTGGCAGCAAGTATACTAAGTTCATTTACTCCATAAAATTTCCACAAAATCAATGCGATTTCCCCGCGGGCCAGCAGAGCAAACAGGGTGGGCAATGGAAGTCCGGTCTGTATCAGATAGCCTACTAAAATGGTTGCAATGGCCATGTCTGCCGGAACTTTAATATCAAAAAATAGCAGTAATAAATAGTATTGAATCACATAGACACCTATCCGAAGGATAGTGATATTAAAAACCAGGAAGAGATCGCGCAGCTTAAATCCCAAAATAAAATCCAGGTAAGACCAAACTTTCGGGAGGAACATACCAAAGTGCTTGCGACAGAAAACAACAATTTGAGAACTCCTGAAATACATCAATAGCAGCAATATCACCAAAATCACCACCAACCAAAGAGTGCCGTAACCAGGCAATAGAGGGAGCGGATAGGATGTCGAAGCCAGATAAGTGAACCCAACCAGTCCAAGAGCCCCAATCATTATCATCTGGATGAAACTGCCGAACGACAGTGCCACAACAGCTTCCGATCGACTACCAGGTGGCACAAGGATGATTCGACCAAGGTATTCGCCTATGCGATGGGGGGTGAAAATCGAGACACTTATTCCTACAAGTACTGCTCGGAAAGCTTCCGGGACACTGATTCTGTGCACCAATTGTAATAACCGTTGCCATTTTAAGGCCTCTAGCCACCAGTTGACTAACACCAGACTTAGAGCTATCAACAAATAGGTGGAACGATCCGGTCTTATCTGACTGATAAATGTTGCCCAAAGCTGGGTGAGGTTTTCCTGATGGCGAAAGCTCTGATAGAGAAACAAGCCAAAAACCACCAATACGACCACTTTAAGCGTAAACACTAAAGTTTGGTTAAAGAAAGGACGATCCAGCCGGATGAATTTAGTTGGTATGTTCATCACATATGAAATTCAACTTAACCAGATGAAGGTATCTAGTAGGCTGTTAAATACCCAACTTGCGCTGATATTTGTCAGATCACTTTTTCTTTAAAAAGAACTCAGCCGTTCTCGTCGTTTATAACAGCCTCCGAGGGAAAAGGGGATATGGATAAAAATCCATATCCCTTACGGATTTCAGTGTCTGAATCTGCTTGTTAACATTCAAACTTCCCCTAAACTTACATGTTTGTCTCCACTCTAACAAATGTTAAGGGAGTAATTGTTACTACATCGAATTCAAATTAGGAATACTTTTAATATCTTCATGGGTTCAATCCGGCTGCATGAAGATTCTAGGTGTTGACCCAGGTACCAATAATTTAGGGTATGCTATTTTGTCGATTCAAAGTAAAAAGCTATCCGTTTTAGATCTTGGGGTATTTCGTCTTCGAAAAATAGATTCTCATCAGGACAAACTCTATCAGATTTTTTTGAAGATTACGGAGATAATTGATCAATATCATCCTACCGAAATGGCTATCGAAGCTCCCTTTCATGGCAAAAATATTCAATCGATGCTTAAATTAGGACGGGCACAAGGGGTAGCCATCGCTGCAGCATTACACAAACAGATTGTGGTGCAGGAATACTCACCAAAAAAAATCAAACTGGCGGTCACCGGCAATGGTAATGCTTCAAAAGAGCAGGTGGCAGCCATGGTAGACCAGTTGGTGTCAAGCCGGATCGATCGTGACCTGCTGGATGCAACGGATGCCTTAGCCGCTGCCCTTTGTCACCATTTTCAACGAAAAAGCTTGTCAGGAGGTACGGAT
>JBGTCB010000257.1:0-2903 GCA_041748995.1 Saprospiraceae bacterium
ATAATCTAATGCATAATCCGGGTTCAACTTCGTTTATCGAACACCGCTTCCCTTTGCCAACCACCATGGATGAACCTCGACACTTAACCTCCCAGCCTTAACAGCCGGATCGGCACCCGCGAGACGTAACGCTTCAGCAGCGGAGGCAACCCGGTAAACGGTGGCTCCCCGGATTTCACCATCATCTCCAAAAGGACCGTTCATGCAGATAATTCCTTTCTTATAAAGATCCCCAAGATAAGCCAGATGCCCCTCCTGAATTTTCTTAGCTTCTTCCTGATCTATCACACCGGCAGAACCTTTCTTTAAAAAGACTAAAAAATATTGTTGCATCACATAAGTCTGTCCTTCTGCTTCATAGTTGAAAGTCTCGAAATTTACCGTATCAATCTCCTGTGATTGCAGACTATTTAAATGAGCAAACAAAATAATTACAATGAATAATTGTCTCATAGAGAAAGTATCATTTTAAGGATAAATAAAAAAACAATATTTCAGGAAAAATATCAGAAAAATATTTAATCGATCTTCTGTAAGAGTGTAAGCAATTACCAATTTTTTATTTATTCATCGCCAAATTAAATCTGAGATTTCAATAGCCTTTTAGTCTTCTCGCCGGGTCAACTTATGATTCCACTGAGCGTTTTTAACCAAAGGGTTTTCTTTGATTAATTGCAGTGTGTTCTCCGGGTCATCACTTTTCAAGCTAAACAGGAAATAAGGTTGATTGGGGGTGATTTTCTTTATCAGGTGCAGATTATGATCCGCAAAAATAGTGCTTAATACACCAGGATCAATATCCCTTTCCAGTTCAATAATGACCTCCTTTTTTATCATCTGATCGGCAGTGTCCTTTGGTAACCAGCCGGTATTTATAGCAATCTGTTCGATCTGTTGCACCAATGAGTCATATGCTGGTGGTGCTGAACCCCGTTTGGAAACTTTTTTGAGATTATTACCATGCCTGTAACTTAGGTGCGTGAAGGGAGCATCTACAATCGGCTCGACATAAGAACTGTCCAGATTGGAAAACTGCTCTTTGTCGAAACTGGCCAGAAGTTTGGCATAGGCCTCAGAAGACAGAGTATCCTTGCTGGTTTCATCAGCGAGTGTATGAGCCCGGGCTTCAAAAACTACGGTGTGATCCGAGTAGATAGTCATGACATAGACGGGACAGTTTCCCAGACAACCGGATTTTTCAAGCTGAACCATGATTTCTGGGGTCTGAGTTGCCAGACTTTTTTTTGGCGAAGAGCACTGGGAAAACAGGGTTACGATCAAAGAAATCCAAGCCAGTCTTAAGATGTTACACTCCAAGATATATAGGTTTATGCGCCTAAAAACATAATAACCGGATACTCCAGAATTCAGTTCCAGAGACCCTACTGGTTCGTATTATGCTGAAACATTCACTACTTCCATCAGCAGTAAAAGGGGATACAATGCAACCCCGGAAAAACATTTCAATACCTCATATCCGAGCTCTGATCAGGATAAATCTCACCACGATAAATCACAATCTTCTTACTCGATCAGTGAATACAATATGTTGAGGTCCGGAGATAAAATGATTTCTGTACGCCGGTTTAGACTCTTATTGGTTTCCGTGTCATTCGGTGCTTTGGGAAAATAGAATCCGCGACCGGATGCAATGATATTATCCGGATCTGCACCACTGCCCGTCAGCACTTTGACAACTGCTGTCGCCCGGGTTACGCTGAGGTCCCAGTTCTTTTCTGCAGACCCATCTGTATCGGTATGACCTTCTACATTGATTTGAATATCCGGATGGTTTTTAAGCACGTTGGCCAGTTTTTTCAGAGCTTCTCTACCTGCCGGGTCGATGACCGTACTGCCTTTGGCAAATAGCAGGTTCTGACTGAGAGACACATATACTTTGCCCTGATATTCAGAAACAGTGAGATCTTCAGCGGAAAAACCTCTGAGCGCGTCATTGATGGTATTGCGTAGTAACTGCATAACGGAATCTTTGGCGTGGAGCTTTTGCGTGAGCTCCAATAACTTTCGTTCGCGGATCCGGACATCTTCCTGTAATGCTTCGAGATTTTCTTCCTGAGATTTTAGTTTCATTTCGAGAAAGCGCAGTTCTCTTTCCTTCTGGTCCAGCTGGCTTTGTTTATCGGAGAGCTCTACCGATAGTGCCGCCTTTTCTTCTGTGGCTGTGCTTAAAACCTGGCTGCTTTGGCTGAGTAACTCATTATACTTATTCATTAAATCTTCCTGAGAAAGTTCTAATCCTTCTACTTCGCTACGGGTTCGAATTAATTCCTGTTCTCTTTGGGCCAGTAACTCTTCTTTCGTTCTCAGCTCAGCAATCATGCGTTCGTTAGAGGCAACGGTTGAAGTCAATTCCATCTTCTCGGCTTCCAGTTTCCTTTTCTGAAAGGCAAGATCTTCATACTTCTTGGTGGATACACAGGATGAAAGAACGGCAATCATCAGGATGCCTAAATATGTCTTTGGATTCATATGGCGATAAAATTTAATCTGTAAAGGTATAAAAATATGACAGTAAGTTCAAGAGTTGCTTTAGGGATGTGGTTCAGACTAAGACACAGTATCCAATTGGAAAGTTTGCATTTCGATTTAACCGGAATAATGCATTAGACTTTCTATTACAAGGCAGAATTGCTGCAAATACGAGCACATCATCGATTTTTGATGCTCACCATGTTTAACTTATAACCCGTACAACCTTAGGCAGCACAACTTCCTGTGGCTTTCTGTGCTCGCCAGACAGCGACACAACGATTTATCGTCTTTAGCATCAACCTGAATATTTCAACAGCCTCTTAAAACAGATTCAATTTTAAACGTCTTTTTATTTAATACCTTTAGGGCACCTCTATTTACCTCGTTCATGGCAAAAACAATTTTCTTCG
>JBGTCB010000258.1:0-4129 GCA_041748995.1 Saprospiraceae bacterium
AATTTTGTTTTTAAAGTTTCCAGCTGGTCAGGAATTTCTTTTAATAGCCGCTCTGCTTTACGTGTATCATTAACGGATAAATAATATTTAAGAAGGGCGATCTTAATATCCATAACATCGGGAAACTTAGCCTGCATTTGACTATACAGTTTTCGGGATTTCTTTACCTCTCCGGTCGCTTCAAAGGTGGCAGCCAACATTTTCTGGTACAAAAATTCATCCGGATTAAGTTTTACAGCCAGGGAAAAATAGTTAACCGCCATTTCATAATTCTGCAGATCAAGATAAATCTTACCCATCAGATGATAAGCATAATCATAACTCGGTCTTAACAATACGGCTTGTTGAAGAAGGTCAAGTAAATCCTGAGGTGGTGTCAAACAAAATACATACTGCATCAACGCATTGGAAACATAACCTTCGGCAAGATTTCTATCCAGGTATAAAGACATGCCACCATTTTGTTCTGCATTTTGCAGTGCTTCCCTGCTATCCATGTAACCGTACGCATGCATTAAAGAATAGTTTTGAGATAACAAGGCATACCCCAAAGCCAAACTTGAATCCCTGGCGATCGCCATTTCCAGCAGTTGATTGGCTAAAATAAAGCCTTCTTCAGTCCGTCTCGAAACTTCTTCTCTTGCTTCGGTAATGAGGCGGTATGATGTCAGGGAAAGCCGGGCTGTGGTCTCTACGTCTTCATCTTTATAGGGGTTTTCACGGGCTTCCAGGAAAGCCGCCAGATCGGATGACAAATCGACCGGGTCTGCAAAAAAATCTTCTGGTTTCCTATTGACTGATTTTGCCCAGACATTGCGGCCATTTCTCACATCCACTAATTCCATATTGATGCGGATGCTGTCATTTTGACCCTGCCGGAATGTACCATACAGAAGGTGACTAACCCCCAACTCACTTCCAATCTCCGTGGGTTTCTGATTCGATTGAGCATAGGGTTCGGTAGCCCTGGAAGAGAGGACCTGTAATCCATAAAATGAGGAGAGCTGACTGACCAGATTTTCCAGCAAACCGCTTTGGAACCCGGCATCGAGGCTGTTCACACCCGCGATCCGGAAGGGCATGACTCCCACCGTAGTAATATCATCATTGAGGAGTTCATTCAGGTACACATTATAACGCCAGAGAGATCCAAGGGCAATACAGAAAAACAGGACGGTAGCCAGTAAAATAGCTTTATACCGTTTACCGGTCCGGTCCTGCAACTTTCCTTCGATCGACTTTTTATCCGGCACAACCAGCCCGGGATGGACCAGGCTCAAAACTTTGATCGGTTTAGTAATATGCTTAAAATACAGGCTGCCAAGACTCTCAGCTGCAAAACCCTTATTCCTGATCTCCTTCCAGAGAGCTTCTGAAAAGAGAATACTTTTGGCTATTCCTACCGACTCGATTCGGGAAGCGACATTAATACCATCTCCATAGACGGCAGAACCTTTTTCAACAATATCTCCGAGGTGGATCCCGATCTTCAAAGGCAGTGTCAGCCGGTTGGCATTTTCCTGTATAGCCACGGCACATCGGACAGCCTCCGCAGGATCATCAAAAACACTGAGACTGCCGTCTCCATAATATTGGATGATTCGGCCGCCAAACTGCTCATGAAGTATTTCCAGTTGATTGCGGTGAGACTCCAGCTTATGAATCGTCTTTTGTTCATCCTTTTGCATCAACTGCGTGAATCCCAGGATATCTGTGAACATGATGGCACAGTGAGCCCTCCTGGAATCATCTATTTCCCGTATGACTGCTTGTGACATGACCATCAAATTAGTTATTTTTGGAAGACTCCTGGTCTATTTTGACTTTATTTTATGAAAGACGTATTAAAGAGAGGTCAAGTTGCATCTGTCCATAACCCTGGTTCAATAAAAATTTGATCTGAGAGTTAAAATACACCCTGCATATGGGTTAACACCAGATTCCCCTGGAAAAAAATAGCCGAAGATCATCAAATGAATATAAACGATTGATATACAATGGTTTATATCTTAACCGCATGACAATTGAGCTAATTGGAACCCAATTATATATACTCCCAGGTTTTTATCTGCCTAAATGCCTGCCGGGTCAGATGAACATGATTATAAATCAGATGAAGTTGAAATAAAGCAGATACTTTCATAGTATATAAACGTATTTTATATTTGCCTCCCGGAATAAATCAGAATTTTTTTTTGGCAGATCGGACAGTCTGGAGAAACGTCATTTGCACCTGGTTTTAATGACTTTAAAATTTTGTTAAAGTTCATTAACAATTTATATACGGTGAGGCGCGACATGAAAACGAATGCCGGATTTATTGTTTACCGACCATTGAATTAAGAAATTATTAACAGATTTATTCAATCGGATTTGGAGGGAACCCAGTAACGAACATCGACTTTCTTGTATTTTAACAACTCTCACTTTGCAACAATCTTTCACTTTAGGGATTTTCCCGTTGAAAAGATGACTCAAATATCGTTAATAGGAAATAAAACTAATACTGCAAAAGGACTTACCGCCAAATAATGATGAATTGCATAAAAAATTGTGCTCAAAATCAGTTAGTTAACTATTGTGAGTCACTTGAAACAAACGAAACCTCTTGTTTATTTGATTTAAACGACCCTGAGTCTATGGTTCAGGTTCAAATGCTTCAACAACCGGTCTTTGCTGCTATATCCTTCTACTTTTTGGCAGCAAAAAGTAGCAAAAACTGTCCGCAGTACTGCGGGAAGAAACCCACATCCAGGGGTTACGCTATGAGCGAACGATTTCCACCCATAGGTGGAATAAAGATCCTGTGGATCTTTAAGTGAGTGAACCGCGAGCGGGCGGGAGAGCAATGCCACCATTCTGCTGACTATCAAAATCATAGAACTCACTAATTCTCTGATATCATCGAATTTTTCCATTTTCAATCGCTGGATAAAATCCGACGCTCCACCCCTGGTGTGGGTCCCCACCGTCGAATACTAAGCCGGAATCACCTATCACCAAACTTAGGTCAATAGATACCATTGAAACTTTATTGATGATCGGAACAAGCAAAATAGCCAGGATACAAAGCATTGCTCCAACAAGGATTAAGCAGGAAAGAAGATTTAAAATTAATTGACAATAATGTAAGCAAAACGACAGAATTTAGAAAGAAGTACTGTAAGGCGACATCAGTCGTAATAGAACTTTCCTTTGTAATGCTGTGACTCGGGAAATCGGTCCAGGGCAGTGCTCATTGAGATACCGTATGTTTCAATTTTATAATTTTAAACATTCATCAATTGTCGAATTTTGTAGTTAAAATAGGAGGTTTGGTGAAAACAAATTCTTTGCTGTGTTTTTCATGTTCATTGAAGAAATGATTAATCATATTGTAACTTAACCTGCCATTCAATTTGCATCACCATGAAAATTTTATTTCCCCTTTTCTCAACTTTACTGGTTGCATTCATAACCGGACTTGACCATATAACTCCTGCTTTTTCAGACAAAGTCTGGCCAGCTAAATTCATTGTCGAACCTCCTACCCTGCACTGCGCCGGTTTTCAGTGGCAAATCAGCGGCGACAAAAACCGTAACGCCACCGTATCGGTTACCTACCGAAAAAAAGGTGATACAGCTTGGTCAGAAGCTTTACCCCTTCTGAGGATTGGTGGGGAAAAAGTCTATGGTCACGAACAACGATGGCTTTATACGACACCACCGATGTTTAGCGGAAGTATATTCAACCTGTTGGAAGATACGGATTATGAATGTCGTTTTGAAATGCAGGATCCTGATGGGGTGCAGGGAAATGCTATCGAAACGGTCGTAATCCGTACTAAGAAAGAACCCCGGCCTGCTACCGATGGCAATACGTATCATGTTTATCCACTGGGGTATGAAGGTGAGAAAACCGAACCATCTTTCACCGGACTGAATCAGGCATACTATGGTGCGGGTAATACAGGAGACTGGTGGTTGGTACCTGATGCGCGGGTAAAAGCCGGTGATGTAATTATGGTGCATGCCGGACTGTACAAAGGTGATCCGTTGAATTATGTCGATCCACTGGCTTTAAATTTTCATGGCGCTTACGTCCTTACTGCAAAAGGCACCCCGGACAAACCGATCTCGATCGTAGCCG
>JBGTCB010000259.1:0-6135 GCA_041748995.1 Saprospiraceae bacterium
AACGCAAAACATTGCCTTCTACAATCTCAGCTAACATGGTTTTTCAGGTATCTAACCGTATGGTCTTTTTGCCTGGTATGCGGATATTGATTTCCAGTTCACAACCCAATGCTTCTACATAACGACGGAGCGTTGATATATGCATATCACTTCTACTTTCTAATTGGGAGATGTTGGTCTGTTTTAAACTTAACTTCCCCGCCAGCTCCTCTTGCGTCAAACCAATTACTTTGCGAAAAGCCTGTAAGGATTTATAAACTTTTATTTCCTCCTTTGCCTTTGCACGGACGCGCTTTTGACTTTCAAGGGGGAGTTCTGAAATTACCCTGTCTAATGAAATACCCATTACAATTCTTCTTTTAACTTTTTTAAATGTTCATTAAATCGACGGTCTGCTGTTTTAATTAATCCTTTGTAAAATTTTTTCTGATCCGTTCCCCGTTTATCCGCAGCAACGAGTAATATAGCTCGTCGTTCCGGATCAAACGCAAATGCCACCCGCCAAACTCCTTTATCAACACTAAACCTGAGCTCTTTCATATTGGCGTGCCCAGAGCCATTCAATGTGTCAACATAGGGACGGCCCAATTGTGCTCCCTCTTCCTGAAGTAAAAGGGCCTTTACGGTAATTTCCTCTCTAACTTCTAATGGAAACTCTTTTACTTCCTCATAAAATGCCTCATGGTATTCAACTACCCATTTCATACAAATATACCTTAAAAATTATATACTGTCAAGATTATATTTTAGACCATATTAAGCTAAGAGTGCTTTAAGAGCTCTTTGTCATGTTTCAAACTCATCCAGTTGACCACTAGCATTGGAATATTCAAAGTTGAGCAAAATATACTCACCCTGCTTCCTTCATAAGGGGTAGCATGCTTTTCAACCGTTCTTTAAATAGACGCTCCAGAAACTCCTGGTCATCTACAGTAAGGTTAACCAAGTGCCCGACATTTTGTAAAACCTGCTCTTTGGTACGCAATCCGGGAATGACCGTCGATATGCCAGGATAACTCAAAATGAACGAAAGACTCAACCCCACTTTTGTGGTCTCGTACTTATCCAGGAGATCCCAGACCGGTAGCAGTGCCTCTTCCGATTTTTTGATAATTTCTGGTGTCAACCGGAAAGAACGGTGATCACTTTTGTCAAAGGTGCTATCAGAACTAATTTTACCGGTCAACAGACCAAACTGCAATGGCATCCGGGCGATGATACCATAACCCAGATTCTGTCCATCATGAACGATGGGTACCGCTGTCTGATTAATTAAATTAAGAACTAATTGAAGACCGTGGCCGAGGTTCTCCTTAAATAGATAGGATGCTTCTGGAAATGGATTAAACGTATTGAGTGAAACACCCCAATAACGGATCTTCCCCTCTCTGACCAACTGATCCATCGCACGAAGACATTCTCCCTCTTCAAGATCAGCCACCTTCGCTGTGTGCAATTGGTAATAATCGATCTGTTCTCTTCCCAATCTCTTGAGACTGGCTTCACATGCAGCAATAATGTGCTCATATGTATAGTCAATAACAATTCGATTATCCTCACTTTTCTTATGACCGGCTTTGGAAGCGATCAGCACATCTTTCTCCTTTGCCAATTCTTTACCCAACAGCTTTTCAGAATGCCCTAATCCGTAAAAATCAGCTGTGTCAAAAAAATTGATGCCACTATCCAGTGCCTGCCGGATAGCACCAATAGAAACCTGGTCATCGGTGTTACCCCATCCAATCGGGATGCCTCCCACCTCCGCCGGACCACCGATCGCCCAGGCACCAAATCCTATCTCACTGACTAATAATTCTGTATTGCCAAATTTTCGATAATTCATAACCGGTTAAATGATTGATCAACTTACTGGTGAATCAGGGTCTAAGAATCCCTTTTACAAACTCAAGTTCTAAGAAATTTCTCTAACTGCCTATCACCAACCTATACCATAATCTTCACCATGATTGCTGGCACCACCCCACATAGAACCATGCTCCTGATCAAAAAATATCGCGTTGATCGGACCGGAAGTCCGGTCATCCACTCTCAGGGTATACCCCATTTTTCGCAACTCCTTCCGGGTCCAGGAAGGGGTTTTCTCATGAATCAACATGACTCCCGGTTCGGTCACATGACCGGCAAAAGAGCCCCGCATCTGAAAACTATTGATATTGGCAGCCTCAACTGCTTCCTGTACGGTCATCCCAAATTCGACCATATTTATAAAAAACTGCAGCAGGTTTTGGTCCTGACTGTCGCCACCTTGTACGGCGAAAGAAAGAAATGGTTTGCCTTCTTTCAAAGCCAGACTGGGAGTCAGTGTAGCTCTCGGACGTTTTCCGGGTTCGAGGACATTGAATGGATTCTCACTCTCCTTCAGCACAAAGCTTTGCATACGCTGACTCAACCCGATACCCGTTCTTCCGGCAATGACCGCCGGTATCCAGCCACCACTGGGAGTCACCGAAACGACCCATCCTTCAGCGTCAGCTGATTGAATAGAAGTAGTCCCCAGGTAAAAATCAGGGCTGGGAAACTCATCGTCAGCTGAATGTTTTTGAGGACGAAATCCAATAGGTTTGTCATCATTCCATTGTTCCAGGAGGTCCTGATAAGGATTCAATTTACCCTCAAATGGATAGGGATCTCCGGGTCCGGCTTCTTTATCATTGATTTCCCAATTAATCTCTTCGAAACGTTTTCGTGCATACTCTTTGGATAGCAAACCCTGCAGTGGTTCTACTGGCTCGTAGTAGGGATCTCCATAGTAGAAATCCCGGTCTGCAAAGCACATGTTCATCACCTGATAAAGTCCATGCATATATTTTGCCGAATTGTAACTCAGGCAATCCATATCAAAATTTTCCACCATATTCAAAGCCTGCAACATGACCGGTCCCTGCACCCAGGTGTCTAATTTATAGACATCGATCCCTTTGTAGGTAGTCATCACCGGTTCTTCGATATATACCTGCCACCGGTTAAGATCCTCCATCGTAATCAAACCTCCCTGCTCCCTGGTACCTCTGACAAATTCATTGGCGATATCGCCACGGTAAAACCTGTCGTAGGCCGCATAAATAGCCTCCTTCCTTGATTTTCCGGCCTTCAAAGCCTGACTCTCTTCTTCGACCAGCTTTTCGAGTGTCTCCTTTAAATCCTGTTGGACAAAGATTTCACCGGCCCGGGGAGCTTCACCTTCTTCATCTCCAAGGTGGGTCAGAAATACTTCCTTTGAATAGGGCCACTGCCTGATGGTATCTTTAAAATTCTCGATGCTCCGGCACAGTTGAGCTTCAATCGGATACCCGGCTGCCAATTCAATAGCCGGTGCTAAAACCTGAGCCAGACTCATGCTACCGTACTCCGCCAACATCGTCATCAAGCCACCGGGAGTGCCCGGAGTGACCGCAGCAAGAGGACCATACTCCGGTGGATATTGCATTCCTTTATTCAGGAAAAATTCCGGAGTTGCTCCCGTGGGTGCCACTCCCAAAGCATTAATGGCAATTACTTTTTTAGTATGAGGATTATAGATCAAAGCCTGGGTTTCTCCTCCCCAGGCTAAGACATCCCACATCGTACTGGTAGTGGCCAGCATGGCACAGGCGGCATCAATGGCATTTCCTCCCTGAGTGAAAATTGTCGCACCTGAAGTAGCTGCCAAAGGTTTTCCTGTGATCGCAATCCACTTTTTAGCATGCAACGGTGGTCTTTCAGTTTGCTGGGCCTCCAGTCCACCTGCAAGGAGTGTCAGTAATAAGACAAGTTCCGGAAGTAATGTCCTTGCTTTCATAGTGAGCCTATTTTAATTGAGGATAAAAACCTGAAGTTAATAAGAAACTAACTTTTTGTCTCTTCCTTTCTTCAATCAACAATCTAACTGAAACCTGACGGTGCACTAGTGCATCATTTGCATTTTCCAGTATCTGATATTAGTGAGGAGCAGATTTTAGTCCTTCCGGGATTCAGAGGAAGAGTTTGAAGGGATAAAAAAGTCTTTGAGTTGATTTAGGAACCGGGTGACTCCGGTAGGGGATTCCGTCCGGGAAGACAAATGAAGCATTTTTGCTTCTTGCGAAGATGGTCGGCAGAGAGGTCTGGCAAAAGATGTAATTTTTGACCGTATGATCGAAGTTATGTTATCACCATGGCAGGATGTGCAATAGCATTTCATCGCCTTTTTCATGCCGTCAATTTGTTCGGCGATCTGCGGATTCCTTGACATCAGGGACTCCACTTCCTTCCTTTCTGTGGTATCGCAAAGACCCAGGACAAATTTTTCTAACAAGCCTGATTGCATCCCATCCCGCTTTTCTTCGTCACATTGCATTATAGGCAAAATATCTTTTGGAAATTCATTACAAAGATGAAACGAATTTGTCATTAAATGGTTTAGTCGGAGATAAAATTCTGACCAGCAGACAAGTCATATATCTCACTCCATCAAACTCATTAATGAAAACCCCAGATTGCCCGGAAGGTTTTCAATCCAGTATCGACTAACTTCGAATCTATTGGAATTTATCCCCTGATTTATATTCCAGGAATGAATATTACGCACTAAAAATCTAGTGGATTTAAAAACGAAAGAATTAGTGTTCAGACTTGCTCTACTCCTTGTACCAAAAGCGATATCTGGTTATACAATACTTCGATAAAACCCTTCTTTATTTCAAATTTCAAGGATTCACCGTTGGCTTTTTTGATACGTACCGATCCCTCCGTTAAGGCCGCTACAATGGGGGCGTGGTTTGTTAATACCTCAAATTGCCCTGTGGTGCCCGGAACTTTAACGGAGATGATTTCTCCTGAAAAAATCTCCTTTTCCGGAGATAATATAGTTATTAACATTTATGCATCGGCTTTAGCATCCGCAATCAGTTTCTTACCCTTGACAATCGCCTCTTCAATAGTTCCAACCAGGTTGAAAGCGGCTTCAGGGTATTCATCAACCTCACCATCCATGATCATATTGAAACCTTTAATTGTTTCTTCTAAGGGCACCAGGACACCTTTCAATCCGGTAAATGCCTCTGCAACATGAAAAGGTTGCGATAAGAACCGCTGAACCCTTCTGGCCCGGTGAACGATCAGTTTATCTTCTTCGGAGAGCTCCTCCATACCTAAAATGGCAATAATGTCTTGCAATTCTTTGTATCGCTGCAGAATACCTTTCACCTTTTGAGCTGTATTGTAGTGCTCCTCACCAAGAATATTTATATCCATAATCCTCGATGAACTGCTGAGAGGATCAATCGCCGGATAAATACCCAGGGCAGATAATTTACGATCCAACACTGTGGTCGCATCCAGGTGAGCAAAGGTCGTAGCAGGAGCCGGGTCAGTCAAGTCATCCGCTGGCACATAAACTGCCTGAACAGAAGTAATCGACCCACGTTTTGTCGAGGTAATACGCTCTTGCATAACCCCCATTTCGGTTGCCAGCGTTGGTTGATAACCCACCGCCGATGGCATCCTTCCAAGCAGTGCTGAGACTTCCGAACCAGCCTGGGTAAAACGGAAAATATTATCAATAAAAAACAAGATATCCCGACCACCATTAGGATCGTTGAGATCACCATCACGGTAATACTCGGCCACTGTCAATCCAGACAAGGCTACCCGTGCACGGGCTCCCGGAGGTTCGTTCATCTGGCCAAAGACAAACGTCGCTTTTGATTTTTCCAATTCTTTAAGATCAACCTTAGACAGGTCCCAGCCTCCTTCTTCCATCGAATGCATAAATTCCTTACCGTAGTTGATAATTCCGGCTTCCAGCATCTCTCGTAACAGGTCATTACCTTCACGGGTTCGTTCACCTACCCCAGCGAATACGGAAATACCTTCATATCCCTTGGCAATGTTATTTATCAACTCCTGGATTAAGACGGTTTTTCCAACACCTGCACCACCAAACAGTCCAATCTTACCTCCCTTTTGATATGGCTCAAACAAATCGATTACCTTGATACCTGTATACAGCACTTCAGTGTCTGTCGAAAGATTCTCATAAGCAGGCGGATCCCGTTGGATGCTGTATCTCGATGCATCTTTGACGATCGGGCCAATACCATCAATAGTCTCCCCTACTACATTAAACAAACGACCCTTTATCATCTCACCGGTCGG
>JBGTCB010000260.1:0-7762 GCA_041748995.1 Saprospiraceae bacterium
GATGCGGTAACCGGAGAATTTAAGTGGGTATTTAATACCATTCCCAAACCAGGTGAATTTGGATATGATACCTGGGAATGGGTAGAAGGTGAAAAATATGGGGGTAGTAATCCCTGGGGTGGGTTTTCAGTGGATGAAGAAAGAGGTTGGGTTTTCTTTGCAACGGGATCTCCGTCTAATGACTATTACGGAGGCTTTCGTAAGGGTATGAATTTATTTGGGAATACGATCCTGGCGCTCGATGCCGCAACGGGTAAACGTATCTGGCATTATCAAACGGTACACCATGATATCTGGGACTTTGACAATCCTCCGGCGCCTATTCTTGTCACCATAAAAAATGGCACGGAATCCAGAGATGCGCTGGTGCAACTCACCAAGATGGGACTGACCTTTGTGCTGGACCGGGAAACCGGAGAACCTATATTTCCGGTGGTCGAGCTTCCTGTGCCCGCTTCAAAAATCCCTGGTGAAGAGGCTTGGCCGACCCAACCATTTCCGCTTAAACCTCCTCCCCTCGTCCGGCTGTCGTTGTCAGAGTCTGACCTGACTGCTGTCACTCCGGAATCCCGGAAATCTGCTCTCGCGCAATTTAAAAAATACGAAACCGGATTTATCTATACACCCCCATCCCTCCAGGGAACCATCACCACTCCCAGTCATCAGGGAGGAGTAGAATGGGGAGGCGCATCCTTTGACCCTACTCTCAATGCCTTGTATGTTAATGCCAACGAAGCTCCATCGATCAATTCCCTTCAGCTCTTTTATGATACGGAACAATCGGCTACGGTTACCCGGGAACAGCATGGTGCTTTGACCTATAATAAAAATTGTACGACCTGTCATGGAGCTAAAAGAGAAGGAATTCTGCCAGCCTATCCGGCACTGTCTGATCTAAAAATTAATGACCAGGAAATTCGTGAGTTGTTAAAAAATGGCCGGGGAATTATGCCGGCCTTTAATCAACTACGAAGGGACGAAGTAAATGATCTGATAGTTTTCCTCCAATCAGACTCTGTTCAAAGTGTGGAAACTTCAGAAATCGGAGCCAAACCCAGGTACTCCATTTCCAATCCTTTTTTTGTTGATCCATATGGAGCTCCCGCCATTTCACCACCATGGGGAACTCTCAATGCCATTGATCTGCTCAGTGGAGATATTTTATGGAAAGTACCTCTGGGAGAATATCCGGAACTGGCAGCCAAAGGGATAAAAAATACCGGGTCAAAAAATTTCGGAGGTCCGGTGGCAACTGCGGGAGGCATCGTTTTTATCGCGGGTACTCCCGATGAAAAAATCAGAGCTTTTAGCAATCATAACGGTGAAATCTTGTGGGAATATCAATTACCTGCAGGAGGATATGCCACCCCCAGCGTCTATTGGATCGATGGCCGGCAATATGTAGTAATCGCTGCCGGAGGTGGTGGAAAAAACGCGACCAAATACGGAGATTCAATTATTGCCTTTGCGTTGCCATCACCGGAAAAAAATACCGCATCTGCAATGAAGCGCACCGACGCACCCTGGATGGATTTGTTTGATGGCATTTCCTTAAATGGCTGGGTCCACTTAAATGGCTCACATAAATATACTGTTGAAGACAGTGCCATTGTTGCAAGGACAGTAGCCGGTAGTGAAAATTCCTTTCTCTGCACCAAACAGGAATTTGCTGATTTTGAATTGGAACTTGAGGTCATGATTGACAGTGTCACCAACTCCGGGATTCAAATCCGGTCGCAGGTCAAGCCTTTGACAGTGGGTGATGGTCATAGTAATCGGGCTGGCAGAGTCTATGGACCCCAGGTGGAAATGCAAAGAAACCACCGTTCGGGCACGCCGACCACCGGTCTATTATATGGTGAGGCCTTAGGAACCGGCTGGCTGTCGTCAGATGATAAAATTCAAAACGGGCATCATTTTCTTCATAATGAAGGATGGAATCATCTGCGTATTCTGGCCGAAGGTCCCCGGATACAGAGTTGGGTAAATGGTCAGCCGACGGAAGATCTGATCAATGAAGAAGTCTACCAAACCCACGCGAAGGGATTTATCGGACTGCAGGCTCATGGCATGGAGGATGGCCGGGAATATATTATGAAATACCGGAAGATCAGGATCCGGCCACTTTGAGAAATAGTTGCTACACTCCCGACTTGAGCTAATTTCTTCACATGAGCAAACCATCCTCATTTCGATAAATCATGTATTTTGTAATCTGAGTTTAATTCAGGTTCTTCCCAAATTCCCTTTATGATGGATCAAAATACGCGTCTGTTAATTGCCCTGATTTGCTTATGTTCTCATACGCATTCGGGTTGGTAGCAGAAAGAATCTACCATCCTACCGGGAACAAAGTTTCTGGATTGGGAGGGAGACATTTCCTCCCGAATGATCGATTCGTGTGATGCCTTTTTACTTAGGAAAATTGAAAAGTCTGTCACTCAACGTACCCGGCATTGGAACCGGGATTTCCATTCAAAGGAGGCCTATGAAAAATCGGTAGAAAAAAACCGGAATCGCCTCGCGCATATAATCGGTATTGCGGATCCGCGGATTCCTTTTGACAAGCCGGAGATATTAGGGAAAGTGGCGGAAGATGCCGGTTATGAAGTTTTCGCCGTGCGATGGCCTGCTTTCGGACTGGTCCATGCCGAAGGACTCCTGGTGGTACCGCAGCAGGAAACCGGTCGTAAGGCTGCAGTCGTTGTACCCGATGCTGACCAAACACCGGAAGACATTCTTGGACTTACCAACAACTTGCCTGCGAAGCTTCAAACCGCCCGTCTATTTGCAGAACAAGGTATTCGGGTATTGATTCCTGTTATCATTAACCGGGGCATTACCCATCGTAAACTCAGTAATCGTGAATTTCTCTACCGGTCAGCCTTCGAATTAGGCCGTCACATCATAGGTTACGAAATCCAGAAAATCCTGGCCGGTGTGGATTGGCTTATCGAATCAGGGACTGAAGTAACAATTGCCGGTTGGGGGGAAGGTGGTTTGCTGGCTTTTTATGCCGGAGCCGTTGATACCAGGATCACCGAAACCCGGGTAGGAGGTTATTTTGGGTCCCGGCAGGAAGTCTGGAAGGAACCCGCTTACCGAAATATTTTTGGTTTGCTGGAGCAATTTGGGGATGCAGAAATCGCCAGTCTCATTGCCCCCCGAAGACTGGTAATTCATTCAGACATGGGGGCTCCTGAAATTCTGGTTCTCACCGGCACCGGTGGAAAACCCGGTCGGCTTACCACCCCTGGCAGCACCGAGATCAGATGGGAAATCAGTCGTCTGAATCTTCTGGTATCCGGTCTGGATTGGAAAGCCAGCGAGGAAAATTCAGTGGCACCAAACGGCAAAACACCTAGTGTTCTTGATTTACCGGATGCCGGTTCACGACACAGCCTGCAGATGACCGAGCTCGATATGCACAATCAATGGCTGCTCCGCGAGAGTCCTTATATCCGGCAGAAGTTCATGTCTAAACTCAATTTCGATTCGCTGGAGGCATTCTCGGTATCCACCGAATTTTACCGCAATTACTTTGCTGACGAAGTCATTGGTCATTTTGACTATCCGTTGATCTCATCAAATCCAAGGAGCCGGAGACTGGACCTTGAAAGTAATAAAGTAACTGCCTACGAGGTCGTGTTAGATGTGTTCCCCGGTCTTTTTGCCTATGGAATTCTCCTTCTGCCCAATGATCTCCAACCTGGTGAAAAACGGCCCGTAGTCGTCTGCCAGCATGGTCTCGAAGGAAGACCGCAATCCACGATTGGCCAGGAGGACTTTAAGGCTTACAAGGCTTTTGCAACCCGTCTGGCAGAGCGAGGTTATATTACTTTTGCTCCACAAAATATTTACATATTTGAAGACCGGTTCCGGACCCTGCAATTTAAAGCCAATGCGATTAAAAAGACACTATTTTCCCTCATGGTGCCTCAACATCAGCAGATCACAAACTGGCTGGGTAACCTGCCATTCGTCGATTCGGCGCGCATTGCATTTTACGGATTAAGTTACGGAGGCAAGTCAGCCATGCGCATTCCGCCGTTGGTTTCTAACTACTGCCTGTCTATTTGTTCAGCGGATTTCAATGAATGGGTCTGGAAAAATGCATCGACCCGCAGTCCTTACAGCTATGTCTGGACCGGTGAATATGAAATATTCGAATGGAACCTGGGCAGTACCTTCAATTATGCTGAAATGGCGGCACTGATTGCTCCGAGGCCTTTTATGGTCGAACGTGGGCATTTTGATGGTGTTGCTCCCGATGAAATGGTTGGCTATGAATATGCCCGTGTGAGGCATCTTTATAATGCCCAATTGAAAATAGGTGATAAAACCCAAATTGAGTGGTTTGACGGACCTCACACCATAAATGGTAAAGGCACTTTTGAATTCCTGGATAAACATTTAAAGTTTCAACCCCGGAATTAAATTGGAAGTCGGAAGACCGAAGTCAGAAGTCGGGAGTCGGCGCCTATAATAGACAATTAATAAATACACCATTGGATTCTATCTACTCGGAGTTCCTGATTTTAGCATATCGTAAATACACACCCAGGGCCTGTCCCCGGGCGATCAAATAACCTCGCCAGCCATCTAAAAATCCCAGACGGATAATATAACCTGTGAGAAATTTAAAAACCGGTTTTAAAAAAAAATGGAAAAAATTCGGATTAAATCTTTCCGCTGTGAGTTGAGCCGCCTGAATAGAACTGAATTTATTGACCTGGTCAATATACTCCTCAATATGATCTACCGTGTAATGCAGGAGATCTCCCTCAATATATTTCACCAGACTGCCAGTTTGCATAATCACCTGATCATGAGGATTTCTGCCACCCCATTGCCCTCTGGTGCGATCCCAAAGACGTATCTTTCGATCAGGATACCATAGACCATGTTTGATCCACCGGCCGCAAAAATTATTTAATCGATTAAAACGGTAACCATCAGCAGCCCAGTTATTTTTTATCCGGACAATTTCTTTTATTAATTCAATGGAGAGGGCTTCATCTGCATCAAGCGAAATCACATGATTATAAATTGCCAGCTCCAAAGCAAAGTTCTTTTGCTCAATATGTCCGGTAAAATGATGCCGTACGACTCTGGCACCGAGGGATTCGGAAATTTCAACCGTACGGTCTTTTGAATAGGAATCAACCACCACCACTTCATCGGCAACATCATTGAGTGATTCAATACAACGGGAAATATTTTTTTCTTCATTGAAAGTGATAATAACCGCCGAAATTTTAACCGCTGCCATAGGTATCTAATTCAGCAAAGAAGCTAGCTCATCAATGTTGTGTCAACGACTTCCAGAACCGACGACACCGGGACCAGTGAACTGCGATGAACTTCTGCGACCTGGTTTAATTCCCGGATAATATCCGGATATTGGAGTGCCACATTTCTCAGTTCCGAAGGATCCGTTTCGACATTGTAGAGCAGCGGTGGATCGTGAGTTTCCGCAGGCTGAAATTTTCCAACGATGGCGGTACGGTATCCCTGCTCTTTAAGTATTTCCGGAAGGGTCACTTCTTCCCCGGGTAAGCCCAGGGTAGAGTATGGAAAAAATACCCGGATACGGTCGCTAACCATACCGCTTCTGACCGGTAGAGGACCGATTAACAGTGCTGCACGGCTTGGTATAGAGACGGAAGCTCCTATATAAAACTGGGTAAATCTTAATCCCTCCGCAGCCATCCGATCCTGATGGGGTGTTCGGATGCCTGGATGCCCATAGCAACCCAGATCTCCGTATCCCGGATCATCTGCATAAATAATAATTATATTAGGGGTCTGTTGGCTAAAGACAGGGCCAGCTGAAAAAACCAGGAACGCTGCGATAAAAATAATCCACTGAGGTTCATAGGTCTTTAATCGGAAATAATGGATCATAATTCAATAAAATAGTGCCGGAATTCAATAGATATCCTGCATGGAAAATACAAATATGCTTAAATCTTTTGCCCTTTTATCACTGATCATAGCCATCATAGGCATCGCATGCCAGTCATCTTCTCAAGATACAAATTCATCGGAAGAAGTACGAAAACCCAATATCGTCATCATCTTTACCGACGACCAGGGCTATGAAGATCTCCGGTGTTTCGGTTCACCAGATATTAATACTCCCCACATTGATAAAATGGCCCGGGAGGGTCTGAAGATGACGAATTTTTATGCCACTCAGGGTGTCTGTTCTGCATCGCGCGCTGCACTGCTAACCGGTTGCTATTCTAACCGTATAGGGGTGCATGGTGCTTATTCCCCTTATGTCAAAAAAGGTTTAAACCCCGATGAAGTGACGATAGCCGAAGTACTCAAACCCTTGGGTTATACTACCGCGATTTATGGTAAATGGCATCTTGGCTCGGAACCTGAATTCTTACCCACCCGGCAAGGGTTTGATGAGTACTTTGGCATTCCCTATAGCAACGACATGTGGCCTCACCATCCATGGCAGGGTACCAGAGTCAATTTTCCGGATTTACCCCTGGTCGAAAATGAAAGTGTCATTGATACAGTGGAAGATCAATCGATGATCACTACCTGGTATACGGAACGTGCTACTTCATTCATCAGGCGAAATAAAGACAATCCCTTTTTCCTGTACGTCCCTCACAGCATGCCTCATGTACCTCTTTTTGTATCGGATAAATTTAAAGGAAAATCGGCTCGCGGACTTTATGGGGATGTTATTGAGGAAATTGATTGGTCGGTGGGTGAGATCTTAAGAACTCTCCGGGAAGAAGGAATTGATGAAAACACCCTGGTCATTTTTACTTCTGATAACGGTCCGTGGTTATCGTATGGAGGTCATTCCGGAGAAGCGCATCCGTTGAGGGAAGGTAAGGGCACCGCTTTGGAGGGAGGAGTCCGGGTGCCCTGTGTTATGCGCTGGCCAGGAAAAATTGCCGCTGGCACAGAAACCGCACATCCCGCGATGACCATTGATCTTTTGCCGACGATTTGTGAAATCACCGGAGCCTCTCTACCCGATCGTTTGATCGATGGTAAAAGTATGAATGATTTAATCCGGGGAGTTGCTGGTGATACATTTCATCATGAGGCCTATTATTTCTACTATCATCAAAATGAACTGCAAGGAGTCTTAAGTGGCGATGGTCGGTGGAAATTGTATTTTCCACACCGCTACCGCTCACTAAACGGTCGCACCGGCACCGACGACGGTCTTCCTATTGACTACGATCAAAATGAAATGCAGCTTGAGCTCTATGATCTGCAGAATGACATCAGCGAAACAGAAGATGTTTCGGAACAGTATCCGGAGATAGTGTCAGCACTTCAGCTCCTGGCAGAAAAAGCAAGGGTTTCTATGGGAGATGCGCTCACCGGACGGGTGGGGAACGAGACCAGGCCTGTCGGTCAACTGTAAATTGATCCCAGGAGTTGCCTGAAATATTCAGGCCGATACTGAAGCAGTAAGTCGTCGTCTATGGCATTTGACAAGAAACCTCATCTTAGACACCGAAAACCGATGATGTGTGTCTTCAAAATCGGAGAAACACTTGTATTATTGCCTGCTGACTTTCAGCCAAAACTCCCGAACATAATCGCGGTTAAAAAAACCCATGAGATTGCTATTTTTGGCCGGATTTGAAAGGCACCTATACCATTGTCAACTGTATCTGATTATATTAATATATACCTAAAGACTTTACCGGACGATGAAAGGCCGGTTTATCTTTCAGGTAATTTCAACCAATGGTCAGAAACCGATCCTGCCTAT
>JBGTCB010000261.1:0-4547 GCA_041748995.1 Saprospiraceae bacterium
ATTATCCTGATGGCCATCCCCAGGTAGCTCAGACGGCTATTCAAATGGCTAAGAATCTCGCAAAAAATTTTAGAAAAAAATCAGGGAAAGCTTGGGAACCCTTCGTTTACCGTGATTTGGGTTCAATGGCCACTATTGGAAGAAACCGGGCAGTTGTGGATTTACCCAGGTTCAGGTTTGGAGGTTTTTTTGCCTGGTTTATCTGGCTCATAGTCCATCTTTTCTCTATTCTGGGAGTGAGAAATAAAATTGTTGTTTTTCTCAACTGGATATGGAATTATTTCACCTATGATCAATCATTGAGGCTGATTATTCGTCCTTACAAAAAGAGGCATAATACCGCAAAACAGTGAAGACCTTAAAGAGATGAATTAATATTTCCATATGTTAAATATGCAGAATTTTTCCCTTTAAGGACTGAAAACTTAAATGGTTGACCAACAGTTATCTATGAATCTTAAAAGGCGGATATGTGAAATTCCGCGAAAGAGGTCGGAAAGTTCTGGCAAAGAATTTGTCTATCCTCACTCTGTACGAATTGATCTTTCTAATCTCTATACGAACGCCGAACCGAAGTAACCGGTCTTAATAAGACTAAAACATCAACCATCTGTCTTATTAGAAGGGAAGTGAATCCGTTAAGAATTTTGAGTTGATGTCTTGCTGCAATTATATTCGATGCAGGTAAGATAGCTGTAGATTGCTGCCGTGGATTTCCGGGGTCATTAAATCTACATATGCATGCGACATGGTCTGTATGATATTAAAATAGTTGAAGAAATAATGTTAAAACTTTGTAAATATTGATTGAAAAGAATACAAAGTTTTTCAAGACTAAGAATAATTTTCGAGAAAGACCAGACCATGGGTAATGTAAAGGGGTGAACATAGTGATATGTCACCCCTTACTTTAATTAATTTATTAGATTGAAAGATTCTAACTATTTCAGAACCAGTTTTACATCCAGTTCAAATTCATCGTAAATGGTCTTGTCTCCAAGATTGTCGAAAAAGCTTCCACTACCATAACGTACATCATACTCAGATCGGTCAACCACAATGTTAGATTTGGCTACCTTCATTCCGTTTTCTTCCGTAATCTGGGTATTAAATTTCACCGGTTTGGTGATACCTTTAATAGTAAGATCAGCGGTTACTTTATAACTGCCCTCCGTACCCCGGTGAATAACACTGGTAAGTTCCAGAGTTGAAGTGGGATACTCTGCAACATTAAAGAAATCGACTGATTTTAAATGGCCTTCTAACTTAGCCTGACCATCTTTTCCTGCCATATCAACATTTGCAATGCTGGTCATGTCGATTTCAAATGTTCCTCCTTTTAGCATTCCTTCTTCCATGATCAATGATCCACTTTTCAGTTTAATCGTGCCATTGTGTGCACCGGTTACTTTTTTGCCGCTCCAGGTAATTTCGCTCTTTTGCAGGTCAATTTGTACTTCTGTCGGCGGATCAATCGCCATAGCAGCCAACACGAGCGAGCTCATAAATAGCATTGAGAAAACAACTTTTTTCATAAGACTTATTGTTTTGTGATTAAAAATTAGTTTTGTGATTAAAATTAATTGAGTAAATATTTAAAAAGATTATTTGTGATATTTGTGATATAAATTAGCCTGTATTTGTAATTTATTGATTCAATTTATCCAGGATCTTATTGAGAGTGCCAACTTCTTCCTGGTCCAAAACCTGGATTCTATTAATGAGGGCTTCATCAAGAATAATACTTGCCTCATTTATCAAGGCCAATCCCTTACTTGTCAATTCGATCTCAGCCTTCCTTCTGTCTTTTGGACATTCACGTCTCTCCAGCAATCCTTTGATTCTTAGTTTCTCTATGAGTCGTGATGTATTTGACATCTTGTCCAGCATACGCACAGATATTTCGCGGACACTGATAGCTTTGCCCTGCTGACCTCTTAAGATGCGAAGAATGTTGAACTGTTGAATGGAGATAGCAAAAGGCTTTAATCTGGTATTCGAATAAGCCAGTAATTGCCCATGGCTATGCGCTAGATTGAGTACCGTGCGAAGATATTCACTACTGAACTTGTTTTGCCTGATAGCCTCCTCTAAGATCACTTTTTTGTTAATTTAGATGTATATACAACTAATGTTGCGTCAATTAGTTGTGCAACATACCGGGAGAAACCTCTCAACCGGGATGTATTATTGCTGAACAGGAAGATCTAACCGGGGATTTTCTCGATGGTTGGGGTGATAAGTTTAGTATAAAAAAGTAATAAATTTTGTGTCAGGTCAAATCAGGGATGCTGACCGTACTGGTGCTGACAGTACTGGTGCTGACAGTAGCGTCAGTAGCATCGGTAGAGTCGGTAGAGGCAGAACCGTACACTAACCGAAGCTACGTAAGCTTTTGATAATGAAGCAGTGGTGCAAAAGAACAAATGCTCTTTTACTTGCGAATCGCAAACTAGTTTGTCTGCAGATCGAATGGTAGTCTTGCCATAGGATTCTTAGATTCTAGCATGTAGTGCAGGCTATTGAACAATCGAGCGATCCGGGGAAATCGACTGGTCAGGAATTTTTCACTCATCTCAGCTGGCACATTTTGTCCTGTCAGATCCTCGATCAATTTTTGCATGGGATCTTTAATTCTTGGATATTCCGTGATCCGGTAATCATCAGTGGATGCCATTACAGCTGCCTGATTGATCGCATCATCCAGACCACCCAACTCATCTATCAGGCCGATTTCCATGGCTTTGACACCGGTCCATACCCGACCCTGAGCGATTTCGTGAACTGCATCCCGAGTCATATCTCTTCCCTGAGCTACGCGACTTAAGAAAGCTTCGTATGTACGGTCAACATTTTCCTGGATCAATGCAGCTTCATCCGGACCCATTGGGAAAAATGGATTGACCAAACCATTAGCATAGGTGGCAGTTCGTATGGTATCAATGTGAATACCTAATTTATCGTTCATTAATTGCTCGATGTTTGGTACCAGGCCAAAAACCCCTATTGAACCGGTTATGGTATTCGGTTCCGCTATGATATGATCAGCACCACAGGCGATGTAGTATCCTCCTGATGCAGCTACATCTCCCATGCTGGCGATAACTGGTATGCCTTCTTCCCGAACCAACTGGATTTCCCGCCAGATCTCATCTGACACATAGGCATCACCACCCGGTGAATTGATTCTGAGCACCAATGCTTTAACTTTTTCGTCTTGACGGATTTTGCGAAGCATCTCGACATAGTGATCATCGGTGATCATCCCATAGGTTTCTTTACCTGCCCGTATTTCACCTTCAGCATACAAAATGACTATTTTTGAACCGGCTTTTAAATTGAGATCTTTGCCCTTATAGGTGCTATAGTCGGATAAGCTGACGAAGTTGATCTTTTCATCTTTATCCAGATCGAGTTGATCGGTAATATGATTAAATACCTGATCTTCGTATTGTATCTCGTCAATGAGCCGGTTTTCCAGAGCCAATTCGGCATTTCGACCTTTCAGTTCTTCAGCTGCCAGCTTGACAACGAAGGCATCCAGGTTTCGACCAGTAGCTATATCCTGGACAAAAGATTCATAGAGTTCCTGTATGTATGTTTTTATTTGATACCGGTTCTCATCACTCATCTCGTTCAGACGAAAAGGTTCGGTAGCTCCTTTGTATTTACCAGCGTAGAAAACATTCATTTTAATTCCCATCTTGTCTAACATATCTTTAAAGAAAGGAATCTCGACTCCAAATCCTCGCAGATCGACCGCTCCCAGAGGATGCATCATGATTTTATCAGCAGCAGTAGCCAGGTAATAAGCTCCCTGACTATAACCATAGTTGCCAGAATAGGCATAAACAAATTTACCACTCTCCTTAAAATCCAGGATTGCATCCCGAATATACTGGGCTTTTGCATTACCCATACCAGAGGTAGAAAGTGACAAATAGATACCTTTAATATTTCGATCCTCCTTCGCATGGCGGATGCATTCGACAATTTCGTAGAGCCCGATAAATGGATCTTCGGAAAAGTTGTACATAGCTGCCTCTGTGTTGTTGGTTTTTTCCGGTATAGGCCGATCAAAGTCCAACTTTAACACGGAATTTGGCTTCACGTCCGGTTTGGATTTGACTGAACTCATTAGGCTGGTCACGGCAAATGATCCAACGAGGCCAACAAGTAAAATGGCCATTAATACCCCAAGGCAAGACCCAAAAACAATTTTTATGAAATTCTTCATTGATTATTGATACCGATTTAAAAGGCAAAGTTACTAATGTAGTAATAAAGCACTGCCATTTTCCGATGAAATCGGTTACATACTCGTCTAAGTCCTGCCTCAGGAGCAGACACCCATTATAATTCAGTGGATGCTCACACGGTGCACGCCCGGATTATAGCGCTGTGTGATGAGTTTGATGATTTCATCCAGGTGATCTTTATTCTTGACAAAATCCATGTTTTCCGCATCAATGATGAGGATAGGATATGCATTTTCGTTGCGAAAATATTCGAAATAGGAGTTTTGGATGGTTGTGAGATATTCTTCC
>JBGTCB010000262.1:0-7934 GCA_041748995.1 Saprospiraceae bacterium
ATTTGTAGTGGAGGAAAAGCAGATCCCTTACTGCGAGCTGTGAGAAGATTTCGGGCTGTTCTACCTGGAAATCATAGGTATTAATCATAATGCTATTTTTGAGGTACGAAGACGTTTTGGTAAGTTAAGAATTAATAGGGAGAAGTACAACCCGGAAATAAAGGCAACCTTCTCTGCAACTTTATGGTGGATTTGGGAGTCCTTCCTATACTCTTAAAGACTATGAGATTCCTACATCATGCTAAAAAGTCAATTACTTCTTGTCTGGAGAAACCTTCGTACCAATAAACTATATGCTATCATTACTATTGCCGGTCTGGCAGTGGGAATCACGGCAGGTTTTTTGATCTTACAACATGTATATTACGAGACCTCCTACGATGATTTCTTTAAAAACAAAGAAAACATCTACCGCGTCCAGCTGAATCGATACAACGATGGTGAACTAAGCACTCAATGGGCTGCCGGATGTGCCGGAGCAGGATATGCGATGAAGGAAGATTTTCCGGAAGTCCTGGATTTCGTGAATTTAACGAGCAGCGGTGCCCAAATTAATTACAATGAGCAGTACTTTAAAACCACTCATGCCTACTATGCAGGGAGAAATTTCTTCCAGGTCTTTTCCGTTCCACTTTTACAAGGAGTAGATTCACTGGTACTCAAAGATCCCTTCACGGTAGTTCTTTCAGAAAGTCTGGCAAAAAAGATCTTCAGTGACACAGATCCTGTGGGTAAGAGTATTAAAATGAATGACGACACCGATTTTCTGGTGACCGGTATCTTTGCTGATTTACCGCAACGGTCTCATATGAAGTTTGATTTACTTTTTTCTTTTGAAACCTATGTCAAATTCACAGGTGAACAATCACGTACAGCCTGGCAATGGGATGGTTTTCTCAATTATGTTGTCCTCCGGGATGGTACTGACCCAAAGGCATTGGAGGCAAAATTTCCAGATTTTATTGAAAGAAGAGCAGGTGTGGAACTGGCTGATTATAATGCCGGTATGGAATTTATTTTACAACCATTGAATGAGATTCATTTAATCTCGGATTTTCGTGGTGAAATTAAACCCACCGGTGATCGAAAGGCAACGTATTTTTTGCTGATCATCGGGTTGTTCGTGCTCTTCATTGCCTGGATCAATTACATTAATCTCACCACAGCACATTCGCTTAAGCGAGCCCGCGAAGTTGGCATCCGAAAAGTACTTGGGAGTGCCCGTTTGCAATTGATCCGTCAATTTCTTTTAGAATCCAGTTTCACCAATCTTCTGGCTTTTCTGCTCGCATTTCTGATGATATTAATCGCATTTCCTGTCTTTAATCAATTTATTGGTCGCGAGGCAAACTATACCTGGCCTGATTCTGATTGGTTTTGGGTAGGATTAACCGGGTTCTTTTTAGGAGGTGTATTCCTTTCCGGATTTTATCCCGCTGTGGTATTATCCCGATTTAAACCGGTGACCGTGTTAAAAGGCAAGTTCACTAACAGTGCCAAAGGTAATCTGATGCGCAAGGGTCTTGTCACTTTCCAATTTCTGGCTTCTATCTTTCTCATTACGGGTACCTATGTTGTTTCCAGGCAATTGCACTATTTAAAAAATCAGGATCTGGGTGTAAACATAAACCAGACATTGGCAGTGTATACACCCAATTTTTCAAGCGATTCGGTATTTAATCTCCGTGACGATGTTTTTCATAATCAGTTATTGCAGGAAAGTACAGTCCTGGGAGTGACGGCTTCGAGTTCCATACCTGGCCGCACTCCCGACTGGAATGCCGGAGGAATCCGTTTAGTCAATCAGTCCGATCGCGAAAGCAATCAATACAGGGTGATTGGTTGTGATCAACGATTTATCGACTTTTACGACCTGCAAATTATTCATGGCCGCTCTTTTAGTAAGGAATTTGGTGGTGAAGAAGCCAATGTAATTTTTAATGAAGCTGCAGTTAAACGGATGGGGTTTAATAATCCCGAAGAAATTCTCAATCAAAAGATCTATTTCTGGGGTGACACCTTCACAGTGGTTGGTGTTGTTAAAAACTACCGGCAGGAATCACCCAAATCTCCCTATGATGCTTTAATATTCCGTTATTTCCCCCACCCTTCCGGATATTATTCCTTACAATTAAATACACCAAATATCAAGGAATCTATAGCGCGTATCGAAGACCACTGGAAAGCCGCCTTCAAAAATAAACCCTTTGAGTATTTCTTTCTTGACGAGTACTACGATGAGCAATACAAAGCAGAATTAAGTTTCGGTTCTATTTTTGGCTTATTTGCAGGCTTGGCCATTTTTGTCGCCTGTCTTGGTCTTTTCGGATTGGCAAGTTATATCACCCAATTGAGATCAAAGGAAGTTGGTGTGCGTAAGGTTTTAGGTGCATCCATGGCAAACCTTTGGTCCTTGCTCACCTTTGATTTCCTGAAATGGGTATTTTTGGCAATTATAATAGGCATACCTTTAAACTGGATCATACTTAATAATTGGCTGGATAATTATGCTAATCGCATCAATTTATCCTGGTGGCTTTTTCTCTTTCCGGCCTTAGTCTTAATTGCAGTAGCTACCGCCACCGTATCATTTTATACGGTTAAAACTGCGAATCAAAATCCGTCGATGACTTTGAAGGAGGAATGAGGGGGAATTGTTGAATTGTTGAATTGTTTAACTGTTTAATTGTTTACCTGTCCTTCTAATATCAATATACCTGCATGGTTTCCCCTGCACTTCGGAAGGTCCCAATTTAGGGGATTTGGGGTCATTGTTGAATTGCGGAATTGTTTAACTCTTATCGCGTGCTCAAGAGAAAGGAGAATCTATATTCTCCGTCTTAAGAAAGAATATGTTTCATCGAAGGGCTGACAAGATTATAAATAACCAAATCCACCACAACCCCCAACCGCGAATATAGATTCGCTGCTCTCGTCGGTAATCGATACATTTTTTCTTATCGAACATCGAAGCTATCCCTGCGATTATAAATTCTATTCTTGATACCATCAGTAATTTCTTTGGATTAACTGTCATCGCCTGCTCAAGAGAAAGGAGAATCTATATTCTCCGGCTTAAAGAAAGAATATTAAAGAATATGTTTCATCAATATCAAGCGTTTTGTTGATCAAATCTCCGAATATAGATCTGCTGCTCTCGTCGGAAATGTACCTACCATAAATTATTTTGGTTTTATATGATCATTGCACCCCTTCGGGGTTTTGTTTAATGAGCTTCATTTTACAATCATTTCACCCCTTCGGGGTTAAACCGCCAATTCCTCATTCTGTTCCTCACTAATCGTTGTCATTTCATCAGCAAAATTTTGCACATTTTGCCACGTCCGACTTTTAGCATCAAAGGGGGTATAATCTGAATAAAACATTTTCCCACCCATTCCGGTATTTTTATTTCTTCACTCATTATGATACCCACATTTACATTCAAGCCCGAAGGTTGACAAGATTATAATTAACCAAATCAACCACAACCCCCAACCGCGGATATATATTCGCTGCTCTCGTCGGTAATCTATGCATTTTTTCTTATCGAACATCGAAGCTATCCCTGCGATTATAAATTCTATTCTTGATACCATCAGTAATTTCTTTGGATCAACTGTCATCGCCTGCTCAAGAGAAAGGAGAATCTATATTCTCAGTCTTTTAAAGAAAAAAATATTTATCTTTTAAGAGGCAAACACTTTCCAATGAGTACAAGAAGACACATTAATCCCGGTATTTTATAGAACCATTCTCCTCTTTCAAACAGAAAAGATATTTGCAACATGAAAAAGATTATTTTATTATTATCCGCAATTTGGTTGATTCAATGTAAGACCAGTGACCGGATCACAGATATCACCCGGCAGCATAGCGTTACCAAGGAGATCAGGGTAGCGGATGTCTGGTCCGGTCATCCGGTAGGATTTGATATTCTTACGACAACTACCGAGCAATACGTAGCCTATTACGATACCGCCCGTAATATGTGCATCGCTCAAAGAGTGCTGGACAGCGACGAGTGGAAGAAATCAATAATACCGACCCGGGTAGGCTGGGATTCACACAACAGTATAGTCATAGCCAGGGATAAGAAAGGATTTCTGCATGTGAGCGGAAATATGCATGCAGTGCCTCTGATATATTTTCGTTCGACCGCTCCCAATGAAATCGATGCGTTTGAAAAGCTGTCGATGGTCGGCACCGAAGAAAGCCGGGTGACTTATCCGGTATTCTTCAAAAACCACGACGATGACCTGTTCTTTCAGTACCGGGATGGAGGCAGCGGCGATGGAATCACCTACATCAACCGGTATGACACAGAGGCCCGGCAATGGATCCGGGTGCTTGATCAGGGACTATTTGATGGAGAGGGTGAAACCAATGCCTATCCGACCAACCCGGTCAAAGGTCCTGACGGTTATTTTCACTATATGTGGGTATGGCGGCTGAATCCAATTGCCAATACCAATCACAATCTTTCCTATGCGCGGACCCGGGATTTTATCCAATTTGAGAACATGGAAGGGGTGCCGGTCCCGATCCCCATCCAATATAGGGAGAGACGGGTGATTGCCGATCCGGTAGGCCCCTGGAACGGGCTGATGAACAGTTCAAAGATTCTCGCATTCGACGGTAAAAACCGGGTGATCATGGGTTACCACAAATTTGATAAGGAAGGAAGAAGCCAGCTATTCATCTGCCGCTATCAAAATGGCGAATGGATCAACCGGCAGGTATCCGATTGGCCCGATTATACCTGGGACATTAATAAACGGGGTTCACTTGGCCGGGCAATCAACCTGTACGGGATCAGAGCTGACGGACAGGGTCATATTTATTTTTCCTACAGTCACGAAAAACACGGATCCGGCCTCTTGAAAATTGATGATGAGCGACTGACTCTCTTAGAAAATATGACTGGTAAAAAATTTCTGCATATCGAAAACCTCCCGGATGCAACGCTACCGGATATGCAAATAAACCGTAAGATAGATGATACCGGTCAGTATCTATTGCAATGGCAGACCCTTTCCACCCATTTTGACCGCCCCAGAGATCCACCTTATCCCGAACCGACCGAATTGATGCTTTATGAGTTGAGCAGAGGGAAATGAGATGTATTTGGTAATTTAGTTCATAGAATGGTATATGGTGGAGACCGGTTGTAGACTTGTAGGATGTTATCCAACGATTCGATGTCAGACGTTTCAACTTAACAGTGAAGCGAATGATTCATAAGAGTCAAGCACTTTCCACCAGAAGGGGAAGTCCCAAAAACTAGTTGAAATAAAGGAGAGGTTCGCAAGAAGTGGTACATCGAAGTTTGGGCTCTTATGTAAGTTAAGTTGCAAACCGACAAGAAAGAAATGTTCGAAAACACCTCAAGTCATATGCACAAAGTCTGCGGAAATTATAGTTTACCAAACCTCTGATTATGATCATAGTAAGACTTCAGTACAGAGCCAGGTTTACCACTTTCCAGCTTAACAGCATCAAACTATCATATTATCTATGGAGATTTGCAACTAAGTTCAGCCTCCTGTCTTTGCTCTGCCTTTCCACCCATTTAGCTGCTCAATCCCCGACCGAAGGTTTCAAAAAAATTCCGATAGAAGTCAATGGTATTCCAATTAATCATTGTGGAGCAATCGCACAGGACAGAGAAGGTTTTCTCTGGTTAAGTGTGGGAGAAGAGCTATTGAAATACGATGGTTATGAGGCCAAAGTGTACCGGAATAATCCGAAAGACACCACCTCACTCGCCCACAATAATGTAAGAAAGCTGTATGTAGATGCGCAAGGAGAGCTTTGGGCAGGACATAAAAAAGGATTGAGCAGGTATAAAAAAAATTGCGATTGCTTCGTGAATTATCCGTTGACTTCTCCTCCTAAATCCGCCGATATCGATTCTATTTTTCAAAAGAGTGTCTTTGGAATCTCCAAAACAACTGTTTCTGCTATTACGGAAGATCAAAGTCAGCGGATATGGGTTGCTACCATGGGAGGAGATCTATTCAGGTATGATCGTAAATCAGATACTTTCCTTCCTTTTCCGCTTCTGAACGATCCTCACAAACCCAATTCGATGCTTCCTCCTTTCATCAATGTGTTGCTGGCGGATCAGCACCATAATCTCTGGATCGGGGCGGGTAGCAAGTATGCCGAAAATAAAGGCAGTCTGATTCAGTTTAACCTGGATACCGAAGAGATAAGGCGATTTGTACATGATCCTGGTGACAGCAGCAGCCTGCTGGACAGCCGGGTGACGGCCCTGCTGGAAGATCGGCAGGGAAGAATAATGGTGGGTACGTATAAAAGCGGCTTGCACTATTACCATCCTGAAGCAGAAAAATTTTCGCGCCTGCTGTACCATCCAGCCCGGCCAAATGCCCTGCACGCGCCTCCCGGAAATGAAAAAATAAACGGCGATTATCCAACGATTGAAATACTTTATCAGGACCGGAAAGGAGGTCTTTGGGTCGGGACAAACAGAGTAGGGCTGCACCATTTCGACGCCCAGACGGGCAAATTGACAGTTTACGCCTATGATCAGGGCCCACCCAATGAGTTTATCAACAACAATTTTATTCCGTTTTTTGAGGACCGCCAGGGACAACTTTGGCTGGGTACCGTGTCTAGCGGCGGGCTTTACAAAATGGATACCTATGCCAGAAAATTCACCTGGTATCCTTCCTTGAAAAGAGGACAAAGAAGTTGCGAATCGAAAAAAGAACCCGGTACTTTTTGGATCAGTTCTATGGGCGAAGGATTGCGGCGATTGGATAGAAAAACGGGAGCGATCAAGACATATTTACACGATGAAAATAATCCTAACTCAATTGGGCATAATTTCGTGAGAGCCGTTCACGAGGATGACGATGGTATACTTTGGATGGGCATTGGAGATGGCGGCTATGGTGGTAATGAATCCGGAAAAGGAGGCCTCGATCGACTAGACCTGAAGACGGGATTTTTCCAGCATTACACCTTTAGCAGAAAGGATAATTCTGATTTTGATTGTACTGTTTTCGCCATCTACGAAGACCAGGAAGGGCGCTTGTGGTTTGATACCGGCGCCGGCATTTTTCGATCTGACCGCCAGAAAAAAAAATTTGAACCTTACCTTATTGCCGGTACCGAAGGTTCTGAAGTCTGGCTGGCTCCCGCCAATCATAGACAGACCCTTTGGGTAACTGATTTTACTAAATCGGTCATGTATCGTTTTGATCCTGAAAAAGATCAATTTATTCCCATCATAAAAGGTTATGCTGCCGAATCTACGCTGGAGGATGATAGCGGATACTGGATTGCTTCCTGGGATCAAGGATTGTTGCACGTGGATCCTGCTACCGGCATCACCCAACGCTACACCGAAGAAGAAGGACTGCCAAGTAATAGCCTAGTGGATATTTTATCGACAAGAGCGGGCATCTATTGGGTGGCTACCAGAAAAGGGATCACCAAGTTTGATGCCCGCACCCAAACATTTCATAACGACGGCATGCCGAGAGGACACTTCCATCCTATTCATCTAAAAAGCAAGGATGGTCAACTCTTTTTTGGAGCAGATGAAGGGATCTTAGCTTTTTATCCCGAAGAAGTGGAAGGTAATCCGGTGCCCCCCGAGCTGACTTTTAAGCAATTGCAAATATCCGGTGAATCCTTCCATTTAGAAAAAAATGAAGCAGGAAAACTTAAAAAACTACAGCTTACCAGTCGACAAAATGATCTTAATATAACGTACGTAGGGCTGCATTTTGGTGACCCGGGCCGGAATAAATATCAGTACAAATTGACTCCTTTCGACGAAGATTGGATAGACGCCGGAACACAACGGTCCGTACAATATACCAGTCTGGAGCCGGGTGAATATACTTTTGAAGTCAAAGCAGCGAACAGTGACGGCGTCTGGACCAAAGAAGCACTCA
>JBGTCB010000263.1:0-2410 GCA_041748995.1 Saprospiraceae bacterium
AGATCAGGAGAGAGAGGGGCTTTGCCGAAGAAGAGGACATAAATATTCACTCCGTCTTTATTGGTAACCCAGGAACAGGTAAAACGACGGTAGCGGGAATGATGGGCAAGATCTATAAGAAAATGGGGTTGCTTTCTTCAGGACATGTGCATGAAGTTGACCGGGTCGATCTCGTCGGTGAATATATTGGGCAAACAGCTCCTAAGGTAAAGGAAGCAATCGAAAAGGCAAGGGGAGGGGTCATGTTTATTGACGAAGCCTATTCCCTTGCACGCACAAACGATGACACCAAAGATTTTGGAAGGGAGGTCATCGAAATACTCATGAAAGAAATGTCCAATGGGGAGGGTGATCTGGCAATTATCGCGGCTGGATATCCCAAAGAGATGCATCATTTCCTTAACTCAAATCCAGGTTTAAAATCCAGATTTAATCTGACTTACGATTTTCCTGACTTTATGCCACAGGAACTTGCCCAGATCTCCATGTATGCTTGCAGGAAAAAAGGGATCAAACTCACCAGAGGTGCAAGGTTGAAAATTGAAGAATTGATCACTGAAGCCTTTCGAAAACGTGATCGCACCTTTGGGAATGCCCGGTTTGTTTTTGATCTCCTTGAGCGGGCCAAAATAAATCTGGGTCTTCGCATTATGCGTAAAAAGGGTATCGAAAATCTACCATTTGACACTTTATGTACTGTGACTCTGGAGGATGTCGATGGAATCAGCGTGTATCCGGTAAAATTTCGACCCAAGATACCAGTGGACAGTAAGTTACTGACCACTTCCCTGGCTGAATTGGATCAACTCATTGGTATGGAACCAATTAAAAAAGAGATCCATGAATTGGTGGAACTTGTGACCTATTACCGGTCGGTGGGAAAGAGTGTTTTAAATTCTTTCAATCTGCACACCGTATTTATTGGAAACCCCGGTACTGGAAAAACAACCGTTGCCCGGATTCTTACTAAAATCTATAAGAGTTTGGGTATCCTGGAACGGGGACACATGATCGAAACCGACAGGCAGGGTCTTGTTGCTGGTTTTGTTGGTCAGACGGCGATCAAAACCATGGAGCGAATCAACGAAGCTATGGGAGGGATCCTATTTATAGATGAAGCATATTCACTAACCACAGGATTCCAAAACACCGCCACAGCAGATTTTGGTAATGAGGTTTTGCAGACCATTTTAAAGCGAATGGAGGATAACCGTGGTGAATTTTTTGTCTTTGCGGCTGGATATCCCGAAAACATGGAAATATTTCTCAAAGCTAATCCCGGTTTACGTTCCCGCTTTGACAAAATTTTGCGATTCGAGGACTACTCAGTCGCCGATTTGGTTAAAATTGCGACAAAAATGTTGGAAGACAAGGGATATAGTCTGGATACAAAAGCAGCTGTTCACTTATCCGGATATCTTGCTTTCCTTCATTCATACCGTGACCGTTATTTTGGCAATGCCCGGACCGTTAGGACCATTGTCGATCAGGCTATTAAAAATCAAAACCTCAGACTGGCGGCTCAGTCGAAGGAACATCGGAAAGATCATCAACTTCTGACTGTCGAGGATGTGAAAGAATTTCAAAACTCCACGGATCAATTTGCTTTCAATAGGACCCGAATTGGTTTTCGAAGTTCTGACCGTTAGTGCTGCATATTTGAAGTAGATCAAAGAAGCGAAACCGAGCATAGTACGTGAGGCATTCGAAGATGGTGAGATGGCCATCAATGGTGTTAGATATTTTGAAGATGCAGCACTAATCTGCACCTGGTAAGGAAGATGGGAAACCTGTATACCTTCTGCGGGTTACTCAGAATAATTCGATTTTCCAGGGTTTTAACCAATAGGGTATGATAGTCAGGTTTAACTTTTGTAGGACTTCTTTTCTAAAAAGCAATAACCCTAGATCAAAAAAATCAATGCTGAGAGAAACCTCTTTCAAACGAATGCATTCTTGCCAGGCCGAGATCATTTCCCTTGACCAATAGATATCATGGATCGCAATAATCGAATCATTATGCAGATACGGCAATAAAGTATCTACATACTCCATAGTAGCTTTGAGAGTGTGATCTCCATCGATAAATACGAAATCGATTTTTTTCATGCGTTCAAAAACTTCCGGTAAAGCATTCCGAAATCTTGCATTGATCAATTCCGGTCTCCTGGGGAGGCCTTGAATGGATTGAATGATATCGCCTGCAACCCCCGCAATATCAGGATTACCTTCCACCGTGATAATCTGAGCTCCGGGACAGGCAGCCTGCAGGTGGAGGGCTGAAAGACCAAAGGAGGTCCCTAGTTCCAGGATCGATGTTGGCTTAGAAAACTGACAGAGGTTAGATAACCGTCTGATATGGTGAGGCTGGGATAAAGACAGTTTGGCAAGGTCACTGATCGTTGTTTTT